>JAAYBR010000092.1 GCA_012730045.1 Candidatus Hydrogenedentota bacterium
ACTGCCCCGCAGGTCTTCTTCGTACCGCAGGCGTCCCGCCTGCCTTGTCTTTGGGCTCTCGCCGTAATTTCGGCTGCCCCGTTGGGGCATGGTCCTTCTTTCCCGGCAACCCAGGGCAGGCCTGGCCCTTTGGGCGGCGGCCTGGCCTGGGCTATAGGCGGATGTCCCGTCGGGACAACAAAGACAGAATCACATAACCAAGGGACGTCCATGCCGCTCGCAGGCGTTTCTCGAGGGACATTTTAGTGCGATTGCCCTGGCGCGGCCGGGGCTTGCGGGGATTTGGCCCAAGTTGCTATGCTACTCACCGCATGGGCGGGGGGCGCGGAGTTCACACACTAGGAGTGCACGGTCAATGAGCGAAAGCCCCCTCCGGGAGGAAGCCCATGGGGCGGAGGCCCCCCCGGAAGCTTCCAGACGGCGCGTCGGGGGCTTTGTCATCGTGTTCGTGGTGACCGTGCTCTTCCTGCTGACGGCCTACCGGTACACGGTGGACACGCGCGTGAACGACTGGTACCTGTTCCAGGTCGCCCGCCACACCTCCTGGGTGCTGGACAAGATCGGGCATTCCTCCGAGCTGGAGGGCCGTTACCTATCCAACGACGATCCCGCCCACGTGCGCGCCACCCTCGGCGCCTGGAAGGACGGGCGGGAGGAGCCATTGGCGGATGAGGCGGCCCGCGCGGCCGGCGGACCCCTGACCCCCTGGGAAAAGTGGTCATACCGCGCCATCAGGGCCCGCAGGGAGGGAAAGGGGGCGGGCAACGGCCCCGGGGTCTCCTTCATCCTCCGGCCCGGCCTCTCGACGGAGATTGCCGACCTCTCGCTCCGCTTGTCCGACATGGACCGTGACACCGGCCTCTCCCGCGAGGAGCGTGAGAAGCTCCAGGGGCCCCTTCTCGCGCGGCTCAATGAGCTTCAGCAAATCCAGCAGCAAATCCGCAGGGGCGAGCGCCCGCAGGAGGAGGACACCACCCGGATGTTCCCCTTTGTGGTTGTCTCGGAGTGCGGCGCCATCGAGGTCATGGCCATCTTCCTTGCCGCCGTGCTGGCCTTCCCCGCCACCTGGCGCAAAAAGGCCGTCGGGCTCGCCGCGGGCGTTCCGCTGATGTATTCCGTCAACATTTTCCGTCTTTCCTTCCTCGGGGTGGTGGGGGCGCTGGACACGGAGCACAAGTGGTTTAAATTCGCCCACGAGTATGTCTGGCAGGCCGTCTATATCGTGTTTGTCGTGGCGGTATGGCTCGCCTGGGTGGAGTACATCGTCAAGAGGAAAAACCCATGAGGCAGGCGAAACCCCGGCAGAAGCCCCTCTGGTTCTGCGCCAAATTCGTGGTTTTCGTGACGATCCTGGTCATGCTGTGGTGGTGGATGCTCCCCGCCTACGGCTGGCTCCTCCTGCAGCTGTCGGGCGGGTTCCTGAAGCACGTCATGGGCGTCCCCGTGGTCTCCGGGGCCATCGTGCCCAAGGAGGTGCTGAACACGGGCACGGACTTGGTGTTCAACCTCTCCACCGGGCAGCGGCGGGTCATGCACATCGGCCTGCTCGCCACCAACATCCCGCCCTATTTCGCGCTCGTGCTCGCCACGGGCGGCCTCGCATGGCGCAGGCGGATCCGCGGCCTGGTCTACGGGTCCCTGATCCTGTGCCTGTTCCACCTCTCCTTCATCATCGTCGCCATGCGCTACCAGGAGGCCCTCATGCGGGCCAGCGAAATCCCCACGGCAGTGGTCCAGTTCTTTCTGACCATGCCGTTTCTGCTTTGGATTGTCTTCGCCTACTGGGACAGGCTTCTTCCGGGAAACGCCCCGGCGGCGGACAAGGGAACAGAGACCGCTTCTGAAACGCTGGAGGAAAAACCGTGAGCATCAAGGAACAATGCCGGCAGGCGCGGGACGAAATGCGCCATCATCTTCTCAACGAGCTGCTTCCGTTCTGGAAGACCCGCGGGGTGGACCGGGAATACGGCGGCTACCTCACCTATTTCGACAAGGACGGAAACCCCACGGGGGAGGACGTGAAGACCCTCATCTGCCAGCTGCGGATGATCTTCACCTACTCCTCCATCTACCGGGCCAACCTGGACCCCGACGGGGCCTTCCTGGAAATGGCGGCGCAGGGCGTGGACTTTGTCTTGAAGCACTTCTGGGACGAGAAGTTCGGCGGCTGGCACTGGACCACCCAGCGGGACGGCACGCCCATTGACAAGAGCAAAATCATGTACGGCCAGTCTTTCGGCGTCTATTCCATGAGCGAGTACGCCATGGCCTCGGGCGACCCGCGGGGCATGGAAATGGCGCTGAAGTCCTACGAGGCCATCAAGGTCAAGGCCGCCGACGTGGAGTGGGGCGGCTTCGGCGAGTTCTTCGAGGAGGACTGGCGCCCCAAGCGGCCCGGCGCCTACGGCGGCGACCGAAAGGGCTACGACGTGCACATGCACCTCATGGAGGCCTTCACCAACCTCTACGAGGCCACGGGCGACCACACGCACAAGCGGGAGACCCAGCGGATCATCAACCTGCTCTTCAACCGCATCATCCACCCGGAGCACGGCACAGGCATCGCGCAGTTCGCCTTTGACTGGACACCCCTGCGGGCCATCCTGTTCCGGAACGTGTGGGGCGCCGACCGCGATGTGGAGGACGACGAGGGGCGGCCGCTGGACAACACCAGCTTCGGGCACAACGTGGAGTGTGCCTGGCTGCTCAAGCACGCCATAGACATTCTGGGACTCGACCTGGCGGAATACCGCGGGAAGATGGCGAAACTCTTCGACCACTGCGTCCAGTGGGGGATTGACTGGGAGAAGGGCGGGGTCTTCTGCGAGGGGCCGAACCACGGCCCCGCCCGCGAGCGGAACAAGGAGTTCTGGCAGCAGGCGGAATGCCTGATCGGTTTCTCGGACGCCTACCTGATCTTCGGCGAGGAGAAGTACTGGAAGGCCTATTACAACCTCCACCGCTTTGTGATGGACGTGATGATCAACCATCCGGTGGGCGAGTGGTGGCCCCTGTTCGACGAGAACAACACCCTTCTCTGGACCCACATGGCCCATGCCTGGAAGATCAACTACCACACCGTCCGCTCCGCCATCCAGACGGAGCGCCGCCTCAACAAGATTCTCTCAGTGCTTGACGCCTGACGGACGGGGCTGCAAAAAAGCGCCGCAGCGCCCCGAAAGGGCCGCCGCGGCGCTGTCGTTTGCGCGGGGTCACCGGCCGCGCTGCCGGAGCAGCGCCACCAAGTCCTCCACCTCGTCGGTCTGGATGCCGTCCACGCCCATGGAGAGCATTTTCTCCCAGGTCTCCGGGCCGCCGTCGTCCACAAACAGCAGCGCGCCCGCCTCATGGGTCCGCGCAACCAGTCCCGGGGTGAGGTTGTCCCAGGAGGAGGCGACCACGGAAGGGGAGAGGAGGGACACGACCCGCGGCAGGTTCTTCTCGTCGCCCGGGTCGGGCATGGGCAGGCACTCCGCGCAGGCGTCCCGGAGCTTGCGGAGCTGCCCGGCCCCGGCATACCAGACGGCGTCCTCCGCCATGCCCGCCTTCCTGAGCATGCCGGCCACCACGGCGGGGTCCGCGGCCTTGAGGTCCACATAAATCCCGATGCGCCCCCGGCAGACTTCCAGAATCTCCTCGAACGTGGGGATGCGGGTCTCCGCCCACTCCGGGCCGACGCGGCTTCCGATGTCCAGGGCCTTCAGCTCCGCCAGCGTGAAGTCGGCCACCTTCCCTTTGGCGCCTTTTGCATAGGAATCCACCGTGTCGTTGTGCATGCTGACGATGCGGCCGTCCTTGGTGGTCCGCAGGTCCACCTCGACAAAATCCGCGCCCAACTCGATGGCCTTCTCGTAGGCCGAAATCGTGTTCTCGGGAATCCCGGCGTGCGCCCCCCGGTGGGCGATGACATGCACGCCCCCCTGGCGGGGGGGACGCTCCAGCCGGGGGCAGGGGTCCGCCGCCCAAACGGTCAGCGCGGCGGCCGCAAGCGCCAGCGCGCAGGGCAGGAGGCGGGCCCGCATTAGTACCTCACGTCGCGGTTGAGGAGCTGCATGAACTCGTGCCGCGTGATCTCGTCGTCGTGGAAGCTGCCCAGGACGGTGGAGGTGGTCATGACGGAGTTCTGCTTTTCCACGCCGCGCATCATGGAGCACAGGTGGCGGCATTCCAGCACCACGCCGACGCCCTCAGCCTGGGTGTGGTCCATGACCGCGCGGGCAATCTGGGCCGTGAGCCGCTCCTGGATCTGGAGGCGGCGGGCGTAGAAGTCCACGATCCGGGCGATCTTGCTCAGGCCGATCACCTTCTTGCGCGCGATGTACCCGACATGCGCCCGCCCGAAGAAGGGCAGCATATGGTGCTCGCAGAGACTGTACATTTCGATGTCCCGCGAAATGATCATGTTGTTGGACTCGGCCTGGAAGACGGCGTTGTTGATCACATCCTCCATGCGCTGCCCGTAGCCCGACGTGAGAAACTGCAGGGCCTTCGCGTAGCGCATCGGGGTCTTCAGCAGCCCCTCGCGCCCGGGATCCTCCCCGATCTCCACCAGCAATTCCCGCATCAACTGGGAAACCCGTTCAAGATTCATCGTTCAACCATCTCCCTGATTCGTTCGGAAAATGCGTCCGCCCTGCGGCACGCCGCGACGGCGTCCGGGTCCGCAAGGCCGCGAAGAAGGCGGCCCGTGCCCGGAACAGCGAGGTCTGGGTCCAGCTCCAGCGCCGCAGCCGCCAGAAAGGGGCGCTCCCAGAGGTGCGGGTCCGGCAGGACCATGCCGGCCCCCGGGCACGCACGATCCCCATACAATAGCACATCAAGGTCGAGCGTGCGGGCGGCATAGGCGTCCGCCGTGCGCTCGCGCCCCCTGGCCGCCTCCACCGGACGCAGGATTTCATCCCTGAGCGCGGCGGGGCCGTCCCCGTGCTCCACCACAACGACGCCGTTCAAATAGTCCGGCTGTTCCGGCCGCCCGATGGGCGCGGTGACGTAGAAAGGGGAGACCGCAACAATGCGGACCCGGCGCCCCAGCAGAAGCAGGCCCTCCGCAATGTTCTCCTCGGGGTCTATGTTGGATCCGACCCCGACGAGGCAGCGCTCCATGTCAGGCCCGTCCCAGATCGGCGCGGGTGCGGGAAATCTCCACGGCGACGCTGCGGGCGAAGCGCAGGGCGCCCGGCTTGTCCACCGTCACCTCGACGCGCTCCACGCGGGGATCCTCCAGGCAGAGGCGGGCCGCCTCCTCGGCGAGCCGCTCGACCAGCAGGAACTCCGACTCCTCCGCCATGGCGACCACCCGTTTCTTGACCTGCTTGTAGTCCACCGTGTCCCGGATGTCGTCGGAGGCGCAGGCCGCCCGGTAGTCCGCGTGAAGCGTGATGTTGAAAATCACATCCTGCCGCGCCACGCGCTCCTCGGGGAAAATCCCCACAATGCACCGCACCTGGAGGTCGCGGATATGTATCCTGTCCAGCCGCCGCTCAGTCATACATTGCCCCCCTCAGGTGTCTTCCGCCGTCCACATAGATGACCTGCCCCGTGACAAAGGGACTCGCCACAAGAAACAGCACCGCGCGCGCGACATCCCCGCCGCGCCCGTGCGCGTTCAGCGGGTTGGTGTGCGCGAGGGCGCGCAGATAGGACTCGTCCTTTCCCTCCGGGGGAAGCACCAGCCCCGGCGCCACGGCGTTCACGCGCACCAGCGGCGCGTACTCCACCGCCATGTCGCGCGTCAGGGTGAAAAGCATCCGCTTGGAAAGGTGGTAGGGCAGGTGCTTGCGGTCGTAGTCCCGGATCATCGTGTCCAGCAGGTTGACAATCACCCCGGCGCGCCCCTGCCGCGCGAAGGCGCGCGACGCGTGAAAGGGGGCGAGGGCGTTGATGTCCACGTGCCGGTGGACGGACGCGGCGGACATCCCGTCGAGCGTCTCCTCCTCGAAAAGGGAGGCGCTGTTGACCAGAATGTCCAGCGGACCGGCCTCCGCGACCGCCCGGTCCACCAGCGCCTCGCCCTGGAGGGGGTCCGAGAGATCGGCCTTAAGCACTGCCACCGCCGTACCGCCGGACCCCAGCTCCGCCTCAAGTTCGCGGGTTTCCCTGTCCGAGTTTCGGCAATGGAGGACCAAAGAGGCCCCCTCCGCAGCGAGGGCGCGGGCGATGTCCCGGCCGAGGCGCCTGCCCGCGCCGGTCACCAGCGCCCTGCGTCCCTCCAGTGTCCGCGCCGGCGTCATGCCTATTCCCCCGCCTTCTTCTCGGGCGCCTTCTCCCACCGGGGCTCCATCTCAAGAAACAGGGTCCGGATGCCGCGCACCACCTTGAAGACGAGCGACCGCTGGGCCTGCTCCTCCACGCCCTTCATGATTTCCTTCGCCGTGTCCACGTCCTTCGACGGCGCGCCGTTCATCTCCACGATCAGGTCGCCCGGCTGGAGCGTGCCCAGGGCCGCCCAGCCCCCGGGCTGCACCTGCTCCACCAGCACGCCCTCCTGCGTGTCCGCCCAGCGCTCCGTGGTGCGGTCGCGCAGGGTGATGTCGCGCACTGTGAACTCGAAGGTCTCGTTGGTGTAGCGCTTCATCTCCTTCGCCGTCTTGGGCGACCGGGCCAGCACTGCGGGAACCTTCACCTCGGCGCCGTCCCGGCGCACCTCCAGCTCCGCCGTGCCGCCGATGGAATACTGCCGGATGAGGGTCTCCAGCTCCGAGCTGTCCTCGGGGTTCGACGCCGTCAGGGCCTGCCCGTCCACCGAAAAGATCAGGTCCCCCGGACGCAGGGTGTCCCCGGCCTCGGGATACACGAAAGTCACGCGGAAGCCCTTGCGGCCGGCCACGCCGAGGGAGTCGGCGATGTCCTTGGTCAGCACCTGCGTCTCCACGGGAAGCCACGCCTTCTGGGCCTCGCGGCCGGGGTCCATCAGCTCGCGCACCCCCACCTTCACCACTGTCACCAGCCGCTCGGTCTTCCGGTCAAACTCGGCCAGCACGGGAATCGGGGCCGTCTGGTCCTTTGTGAGGGCCTCCGTGGCCTCCATGAATTCCTTGACGCTTTTCACCGGCGCGCCCCCGATGGAAACGAGCACGTCCTCCCATTCCAGGGGGGGCTTCGCTTCCGAGGAGGGGCCGCCCGGCCGCACAGACGTCACGAGCACGCCGTCGGAGTCCTTCCGCTTCATTTCCCGGGCCTTCATGAACGAGATGTCCCGGACCGTGATTCCCCACTGCGTCTGCTCGAACTGTTTCGGCTCGTAGGGCTCCCGCGGGACGGGGGTCACCGTCAATTCAACGGGGGCGTCCGCGCGCTCGACCACCGCGGCCACGGGGGCGCCCACCGCCAGGCCGGCGGCCAGACGGTTGAAATCGGGAAGCTGTTCCGGAAACCGGACATCCACCGGGGTGCCCGCCAGGGAGATCAGGCGGTCCCCCGGCTGGAACCCCGCCGCCTCGGCCGGCGAGTCCTTCACCACCGTGGCGACCAGGGCGCCGGTCCCCCGCGTGTCCGACTTGAGGCGCGGCTGCAGCTCAAGGCCCAGCCAGGCCCGCGCGACGCTCCCCGTCGCGATCAGCGCCTCGGCCACCTCGCGCGCAAGGTTGCCGGGAATCGCGCCGCCCAGCCCCATCTTGATCTCGTTGATGCCGATCACCTCGCCCTGGAGATTGACCAGCGGGCCGCCGCTGTTTCCGGGGAAGATGTCCGCGTCGTGGCCGATCCACCGGACCAGCGCGCCGACGTTCTCCCCGTCCTGGGAAAGGCCGCCGTCCATCCACGCGGGCATGATCACCTCGCTGTTGCTGACAATGCCCAGCGTCACGGACTGCGAGAGGGAGAGCGGGCTGCCCATGGCAAGCACATGGTCGCCCATCCGCATGAGCGACGAGTCGCCGAAGGGCACCACCGGAAACTTGCGGTCCCCCGCGCCCTTCAGCCTGATCACCGCAATGTCGGTCATCGGGTCCGTGCCCACCAGCTCGGCCTCCATCTCCGTCTTGTCCGCAAAGGTGCACTTGAGGTGCTTCGCATGCCCGGCCACATGGTGGTTGGTGATGATGTGGCCGTCCTCGCGGATGATCGCGCCGCTGCCGGAGGACTCGTTCTTCAGCTCCCTGCCGTCGTTGTAGTAGGTGTCCACCACATGGATGCGCACCAGCGCCGGCTTCACCCGGCCCACGGCCTCCTTGATGGTTCCCGCAAGTCCCGGCTCCTCCGAGGGGGCCTGAGCGAGGCCGGCGGTGGACACCGCCGCAAACAGCGCGGCCATGCAGTAAACCATTCGCGAAAAGCGCCGGAGGGGGTGGGTGGTCATGCGTCTTCTCCCTTTTTTGGCCTTGTCACCGGGAAACGCAGAAACACAAGACGCCCCGGAGATTACAGCACGGCCTCATTGTAGAGAATACGACTCGGGAGGCTCAAGAAAGGAGGAAGAGGACGGACGGAAGGGGGTGGGAGGAACACTCGAGAGCGGGGGCGGCCGCCGTCCCGGAAGAGCAGGTACTCTTGGGAAGGGGTGACGTGAGGCAGATGTCCCGGAACAAAACGGTCCGCGCCCCGACTCTCGAAAAAAAGCCGTCAGTGGATCAGTGCATGGAGGCGGGCGACCGGCGCCGAAGAGCAGGTACTCTTGGGAAGGGGTGACGTGAGGCAGATGTCCGGCTCCGGACTCCGCCCGCCTCAAAAAACAACCATGTTGACGGCCGATGATTCAACTGTGACACGCAACGCAGCTTCAGTACGTGGTGGCATACACCTCGGAAAAGTTCGTCTCCAGGGGGCCGGAAGCGAAATCGGGCAGCACCATGATGTGCAGCAGGCCGATGTCGCTCCACCCCATGTCTTCGGGCAGGGCGAGGGAGCAGGAGGTGGACCGGATGTCCGAGAGCATCCACCCCTCAATGCGCCCCTTGAAGACGGGCCGCAGACTGTTGTCCGACACATAAACATCGTAACCGGACCGCTCCAGCGGCGCACTGCCGGGCTTCCAGCGGAAGTGAAGGGCGCGCACCGCCTGCCTGTGGGTCTCCACGACAAAGACGCGCTCGGCCCGAAGCGTCCCCGTGGCTGTCCCCAAGGCGCCGCCGCTGTTGAGGGCGATGTCCTTGTCAAGATGGGCGTCCAACGCCGCCACGCGGTCCATCAGGGGGGACACGTCGGTGCGGAAGGTGATCAGCTCTTTAAAGTCCCTTCCGAGAAGCGTCGCCTCGCCGTCCCGGAGCACCGTGAAGGTGTTGCGGTTCTCCACCTGGACTTCCCCGTGCACCACCGTGACCCGCGTCGTTTCCGGGAGAATCTCCACGCCGAACTCCGTGCCAAACACGGTGATCTGCCCGTCGCGGGTGCCGACGCGGAAATACTGCTGGCCTTTTCCGACCTTGAGATGGACCATGCCCGCCTCCAGGTGGAGGCTGCGGTCATGGTTCACACGCATCCGGCTTCCCTCAAACACGCGCGCCTCGGAGGCCCCCTTCAGGGCAAGCATCACGGCCGCACCCCCGGAAGTCTCGTACACCGTGCCGGGGACAATTCCGTCCCGCACGCGCACGGACCTGCTGCGCAGGGTGACGCTGTTGGTCTGCACGGCCCGCCCCTCGCGGTGCACCACCATTCCAACCGAGGTCGCCCCCAGGGGCTGGGTGCGGGGCCACGCGATCCAGAGCACCATGACCAGCACCGCCATCACCATCATCGCCCCCACCGGAACCCAGGAGAAGCAGCGCGACAGCAAACCGCGGCGGCGTGGATGCTTGACGCGCTCCGTCAGGTCGTGCAGGGGGGCGGACGGCTCCATCCGGGGCAGGTGTCCCACCACCGGCGCCACCAAGTCGCGGCCGAGCCGTTCCGGGGCAAAGGTCTCGTACAGGGAGGCGGCCACGGCCCGCATGATCTCCAGTTCCAGCGCGCAGTCGGGGCAGGTGGACACATGCTGGTCCACCACCAGCCGCTCCGCCGCCGTGCCGTCGCCGTCAAGGCGTCCCGGCAGCAGCCTCTTTACCCGTTCGCACGTCGCCAAGTCCGTTCCCTAACTTTCTGGGTGTCGCCAAGGGCCTCGCGAAGCTGCGCGAGCGCCCGGTGAAGCACGCCGCGCACCTCCTCCGGGGTCTCCCCCGTGAACCGCGCGATTTCCTCGTGGCTTAATTCCTGCATGTACCGGAGAATCACCGGAAGGCGATACCGCTCCGGAAGGGCGTCCACCGCGCGAAAAACGCGCTCCAGCTCCTCCGCCGCCGTCGCCTCCGTCTCGGGGCCACGCCCGCCGTCCTCGAAGGACAGCGTCACCCGCGGCGGCAGGGAAACCTCACTCCGCACACGGGACAGGTTCTTCCGAAGCCAGTTCGCCGCCGTGCGCGTGGTGATCCCCTTGAGCCACGCCCCGAATTCTCCAGGGTTGTTCAACTGTCTCAGCGACCGGTAGGCCGCCCAAAAACTTTCCTGCGCAATGTCCTCCGCCGCACCGTACCGGCCCGCATAGTAGTAGGCCGTGGCGAATACCGCCCCTTGGTACCGTCCCACGAGGACGCCGAATGCCTCGGCGTCCCCTGAGACGCTCCTCGCGACTAACTCTGCATCACCGGGGTGCATCCACAGCCCCTTGCCCTTGTGCCAACCTCACGCCCTGTAATCACCCGGAGTCGGCCAAAGCCAACTTCTGTACTTAAAGTGGTGGAACCTTTCCTGATGCGCACGGGATGTTCCAATATGGAACGGTCGCCCGCTTCCCGGGCATTTCAGGCGGTCCTGAGTGCAGGTTCATCTAATTGGGACCATGCCTCACCGGACAAATCCCAGCGAAACGCGGGGCACCAACGCCCCTCTAGATGAAATATACCAGATGCGGATCCGCCGACAGGGTGGAATACCGGGAGACGCACCCCACCACCACGGCCGCTGTCCCCGGTGCCAGGCGCACCCGCTCCGCGTCGGTGGCCAGATCGAGCCCCCCGGCCCCCGCCAGAACGATGTGAAAACTCCGGGTGTCCTTCTCCCACACGGTTTCCCCCTCCGCATGACGCCGTTCGGCCGTGAAGAACCGGCATGAGCACAACATCTCCCTCGTGCAACCGGCTTGGGGCAGGGGGTGAACAGGGGAGGGGCCGGTGCAGTCCATGTCGAAATGCGTCGCCGCGAGGGCCCTTTCCCAATGCAGTTGCCGGGGCTTCCCGGCGGCATCCACCCGGTTCCAGTCGAACACCCGGTAGGTCACATTGCTATTCTGCTGGATTTCCGCCAGCAGAATGTCCTTTCCGATGGCGTGGACCATGCCCGCCGGGACGAAATACGCGTCCCCCGGCCGCGCCGGGTGGGACCGCAGCAGCGGCGCCACCGCACCGGATTCCATCGCCGAACGGAAGGCGGAGGCGTCCCCGCCGGGCACCAGGCCGCAATAGATGCGGCTGTCCGGGGTCGCCTCCAGCACATGCCACATTTCCGTCTTGCCGCCGTCGGCCTCCCCCAGCGCAGCCGCCGTCGCGTCGTCCGGATGCACCTGCACCGAAAGCAGGTCCGCCGTGTCAATCAGTTTCAGCAGCAGGGGAAACCGCCCGTCCCGCGCGGTACGCGCCGCCGTTCCAAGCAGCGCCGTGCCGTATTCCCGGACCAGCTCCCCCAAAGTGCGCCCGGCGTGGGGGCCGGCGGAGACCACACTCTGGCATTCCGCGTGGTCCGACACCAGCCACGCCTCGCCGATGGGCGTGCCGGAAGCGGAGGGGGCCAGACGGAAACCGCCCCAGATGCGCTCGAAATAAGCGGGGGCGAAGGGCAGCAGTTCAGGGACTGTATAACGCGTCATGGGGTCTCCTTCGCCGCGGGGGCCGCCGGATAGTAGCGCGAAGCGCCCCCCGTTTCCTGCTCCCGCCGCACCTGGCCCAGGGTCTCCAGCCACTCCAGATGGCCCGCCGCCACGGAAAGCCGGAAGAACATCAGGGCGGCGGAGGGGGACGGATACAGCGCCCGCAGGGCCTCGAAGGGGGTCATTCCCTCCTCCGGCAGCAGGGCCATGATCCGGTCACAGCACCGGTCCTGGCGCGCGAGAATGGCATCCGCCACCACCGGCGCGTCGCCGAATCCCCCGCCATGGCCGGGATGGCACCAGGAAATGGGCAGGCTCCGGGTCTTCATCAGGGATTCCCGGTATTCCACCAGCGTTTTCACCCGCTCGCGGCCCGCGAAAGGCCGCCGGAGGATGGGGTTGGGCGTGACCGTGGCCAGAAGATGGTCGCCCACGACGGCATCCCCCGAGGCGTGGAGGAAGAGGGTGTCCGTGGGGGAATGGCCGGGGACATGATGCACCGTGAACCCGTCCAGCACGGACCCATCCGCAAGGAAACGGTCCACGCTGTACACATCCAGATATTGGCGAAGCCGCTCACGGCCCGCGATAAACAGCTCAATCTCCCCGCCGGGCACCCCCATCTCCCGAAAGAGCGCCCGGTAGTATTCCCGGTAGGCCCCGTCAAACTGGTAGGTCATGCGGAGGCATTCCAGGGTGTCGGGGTGTCCGCAGGTCTGCGCGCCGGAAGCCTCGGCCAGCCGTCGCAGCAGGCCGATGTGGTCGAAATGGTGGTGCGTGAGCACGATCCGCTCCAGATCGCGCACGGCGACCCCCTCCGCCGCCAGCCCCGCCTCCAGCGCGGCATACGCATCCTCCGTCAGCACCCCCGTGTCAAACAGCGTGAGCGCTTCGCGCCCCCGGTACAGAAACACGTTCACCCCGCCCATGGGCAGCGAGCTCGGCAGGGGGATGCGGGTGATGCGTGGCCGTTCCATGAAGGACTCCCCCGCCTACGGGAGCAGCGGGGTCCCGGCGGGGGACTGAAGGATGTTGAAGTAGAGGGCGATGAGTTCCGGACCGAAGAAGAGATAGAGGAGCCCGCCAACGGCAAGGTAGGGGCCGAAGGGGAGGTAGTGCCCCTCCAGCGTGATCTCCTCGTCGCCGCCGCCCGCGATCGCCTCCGGCGGGTCGGATGCGGGGTCGGCGGGGGGCGCGGCGGGGGTCTTGCCGCGCGCGCGGAGCCAGCCCAGCATGGCCAGCCCCACCACGCTGCCGAGAATGGACGCCAGCATCAGGATGCCCAGCGCGCCCTTCCAGCCGAGGAAGGCCCCCAGCATGGCCAGCAGTTTCACGTCGCCGAAGCCCATGCCCGGCTTCTTCAGCAGCAGCACCGTGATCCGGTCGAGGGCGAAGAGGATGCCCCCGCCCAGCGCGGCCCCGGCCAGCGCGTCAAACACATCCGTGACCCGCAGGCCGCTGTCCGCCCCCAGCACCATGCCGCCCAGCCCCAGCAGGATGCCGATGGGGATGCCGGGAAGCGTGATATCATTCGGAATCGTCCAGTCCGCGAGGTCCTGGAAGGTCACAATGACCATGCCCGCGCACACGGCCATGTAGACCGGTGTGGCGACGGACACCCCGAATTTCCAGAAAACCCCGAGGAACAGGAACGCCGTGATCCCCTCCACCACGGGGTACACCCAGCTGATGGGCAGGCCGCAGTGGCGGCACTTGGCCCCCAGGACCAGCCAGCTCAGGAGCGGGATGTTGTCATACCACGCGATGCCGTTCAGGCACTTGGGGCACCGCGACCGCGGGCTGACCACGGAGGCGCCCGAGGGCCAGCGGCTGATGCAGACGTTGCAGAAGCTGCCCACCATCGCCCCCAGGACAAAGGACACCATCATCAGGAAACCCTGAAGCGCCTCAAACGACTCCTGCATGAAAAGACTCCTTGCCCTGTGTGTTCCGGAGGGCAAAGTATACCCGCGCCGCCGCCCCCACGCAAAACAGGCGAATTCCTGCGGACGACGGAAACAGTTCCCAGGAAAGAAAAGACCCCTACATGGATGGACAGGATGAGCAGGATAAGGCCGGGAAATCCTGTGCATCCTGTGCATCCTGTGCATCCTGTGCATCCATGTTCATTCTCCCCAAACTGCGCCCATGCGGACCCAAGACAAGGCCGGCGGGACGCCGGCGGTACGAAGAAGAGCGCCGGACCGGTTTCGCTCTCGGAAAACCCGCCTACGGGGCTGCCCGGGTCTTGCCGATGGGCGGCGGCCCCAGGGCGTCGAGGGAT
>JAAYBR010000093.1 GCA_012730045.1 Candidatus Hydrogenedentota bacterium
CGCCGCCGTCCCGGCGGCCTTGTCTTCCGCCTTCGCGTCGGGGTTGCGGCCGGAAGAGGGGAGGGGAGGCATGTCTGCTATACTCCAAAGCCGGTGCCGCCGCATAGGCATGCGGCGACCGGCCGCAGGGCGGAAAGGGACACGGGATGAGGCTGTTGGATTATTTCCGGACCGGACCGGACCGGCCGCTGCTGGAGGATGAGGGGGAGATCCGGCGGATTTATGAGCGGAAACGCAAGACGGTCTTCTTCGGGCTGGTCTTCGGGTACAGTTTCTTCTACGTCTGCCGTCTCACGATCTCTATCGCCAAGAAGCCCATCGTGGACTCCGGGGTGCTCGACCCGGAGCAGTTGGGCACCATCGGCTTTGCCTTCTTCATGGTCTATGCCTTCGGCAAGCTGGTTAACGGGTTTCTCGCGGACCGCAGCCACATCGGGCGCTTCATGTCCACGGGGCTGCTGGTGTCGGCGGTCACGGTGGTGCTGTTCGGCTTCACGAACGCCTTTCCCCTCTTTGTCGTGATCTGGGGTGTCGGCGGGTGGTTCCAGGCGATGGGCTCCGCGCCGAGCGGGGCGTCCATCTCGCAGTGGTTCAGCAACCGGGAGCGGGGCCGGCGGTACAGCATCTGGAGCTGCGCGCACCCCACCGGCGAGGGGATCAGCATGGTGGTGACCGCCACCATCATCTCCTACCTGGGCTGGCGCTGGGGCTTCTGGATCGCGGGCGGCGTCTCGCTCGTGGTCGCGCTGCTGCTGTTCAAACTGCTGGCGGACCGGCCCCGGGCCTACGGGCTGCCCGCGGTGGCCGACTACAAGGACGACCACCCGGTGGAGGCGGCGCGCGTGTGCAGCGCGGAGGACGATGTGAACCAGGCGCAGTTCTCGGTCCTTCTGAACCCGTACATGTGGGTGCTGGGCCTGGCCTGCACGGCGGTGTACATCGCCCGCTACGGCGTGAACAGCTGGGGGCCCATGTACCTCCAGGAGGCGAAGGACTACACGCTCATCACGGCGGGGCTGGTGCTGGGCTGGGCGAAGCTCTTCGAGCTGTCGGGGGCCATCACCTCGGGGCTCGTGTCCGATTTCTTCTTCGGCGCGCGGCGCAATGTCCCCACGCTGCTCTATGGTCTGGTCATGACCTCCGGACTCCTCGTGCTCTACCTCAGCCCCTCCACCCATCTCGCCGACCTCGACCTGTCGGCCCGGGACACCCTCGCCGCCGGGCCCGTGGCCGCCCCGGTGCGGCAGCTTTTCGAGGAAAAGGACATCGCGCTGCCGGCCCTCGCCACGGTGGAGGCCTTTCCGGCGGACGGCGACAAGCCGGCGGTGTGGCTGGTGAAGAACGACCGCTGGTATCTGTTCTGGACGGGCTACGCCGTGGAGGAGGCACCGGCGCGGCTCAAGGTGACGGCGAAATACCGGCTTGCCCATCTGGCGGGGGTGGCGCTGTTCTGTTTCGGCCTGGGGGGCACGCTGGTGTTTGTCGGCGGCCTCATCGCCATGGACATCTGCTCCAAGCGGGCCAGCGGCGCGGCCATGGGCATGGTCGGCATGTTCAGCTACCTCGGCGCGGCGGTGCAGGACTGGGTCAGCGGAAAACTCATTCAAGCGGGGGCCGCCACGGTGGACGGCCGCCTTGTGCATGACTTCGACAACGCCTTCCTGTTCTGGATCGGCGCGGGGGTGGTGGCGGTGCTGCTGCCCTGCCTGCTCTGGAACGTGCGGGCAAAGGACTGACACCATGCCCCATTACGACCTTCTTGTTCTCGGCGCCGTGTCCAAGGACATCATCATCACCCCGGAGGACGTGGAGCACTCCGTCGGCGGCGCGGTGGTCTACTCCTCCGTCGCCCTGCGCCATCTGGGGGCGAAGCTGCTGGCGGTGACCAAGCTGCACCCGGACGACCGGGCGGCGCTGGAGGTCTTCGACCGCCACGGCGTGCCGTACCTTGTCCGGGAGTCCCGCACCACCACGTCCATCCGGAACACCTACCACACGGCGGACCGGGACCGGCGCACCTGCGAGGCCCTGGGCATGGCCGAGCCGTTCACCCTGGCGGACGTGCCCGCGGACGCCACGGCGGACGTGTACTACCTGGGCGGGCTCATGAAGGGCGAGTTCCCGGAGGAGCTGGTACTGGAGATGTGCGCCCGGGGCCGGGTCGCCATTGACGCGCAGGGCTTCATGCGGGTCAACGACAACGGCCCCATGGTCTTCCGCGACTGGGACCGGAAGCGCGAGGTCATCCGCGCCGTCCACTACCTGAAGACCGACCACGCCGAGGCGGAAACCCTCACGGGCGAGAAGAACCGGGTGCGCGCCGCGAAGATGCTTGCCTCCTGGGGGGCGAAGGAGGTCATGCTCACACACCACACCGAGGTGCTGGTGTGCGCGGAGGGCGAAATCCACGCCGCGCCCTTCACGGCGCGAAACCTTTCCGGGCGCACCGGGCGCGGCGACACCTGCTTCGCCTCGTATTGCTATTGGCGCCGGAACCATTCGGCGGAGGAGGCCTGCCGCTTCGCCGCGGCCGTCACCTCGCGGAAGATGGAGCGCCCCGGCCCCTTCACCGGAACCGTCGAGGACGCCGTGGAGTAGTCATAAACGGAGAGCGCACCATGCAACGACGCGACTTCCTGTTGACGACCATGGGGGCTGGCGCGGCCGGCCTCGCGCTTCCGGGAAATGCCGCCGCCCCGGCGGACCCCCCCGCAACGCCGTCCGCACCCCCGGGAGTATCCCCCATTCTGGCATCCCACACGGCGGAGGACCACCGGACGCGCCTTGAGAACATCCGCCGCTGCGGGCGCGCCGTCCGTACCTGCCTGCGCGAGCATCTGGTCACGGACTATCTCCCGGCCCATGCCACCTACAACCTCGGGGAGTACCCCTCGCGCGAGCGGTGGGCGCCCAGTGACTATGACGAGGAGGAGCTTGACCGTCTCAGAGACCACGGGATACAGATCATCCAAGTGTTTGACGACTGGAACGACTCGCTGCGCCTGTTCGGGGGGGACAAGTACAGCCCGGTCAATCCGGAGGGGTTCCGCAGGTTTGTGGACATGGTGCACCGGCGCGGCATGAAAATCCTGCCCTACATCAGCACCGGGTTCCTCCAGCGGACCGACCCGGATTTCCGCCCGGAATGGTCGCGCGAGGGCGACTTTCTTGTCCTCGGCTACTGGAACATGGCGCGCTGCTCCCCGGCCAGCGCCGGATGGCGCGCCTACATGCTGCCGAAGGTGCTGGCCGTGCTGGACGAGTACGGCGCGGACGGCCTCTACGACGACGGCGGCTACCTCGCCAACCGGCACCACGGCCGGGGCGCGCCCACGGCGGACGAGGTGGCGGACGCCTTCGAGGAGACGCCGGACCACGACGGGGCCTTCGCCGACCTGCTGGGGCTGCTGTACAGCGAGGTCAAGCGGCGCGGGGGCATTTTCAAGCTCCATGTCAACGGGGCGGAGGAGCCGATGACGCGGGGCCTGCGGACCTATGACTACCTCTGGGTCGGCGAGGGCGTCGGCAATCTCGACGCCATGCGGGAGACAGTCAAGAACTACCGCCCCTATGTGGTTCCCTGCCCCGATGTGACCTTTGCCCCCTACGCCGACGCGGACGAGCCGTACCTGCACGGCATCCCCTACATGCAGTTCCCCCTGCTCCAGGCAGGCCGTCCGTTTACCGGGGAGCGCGCCATGATCCCCGGCGTCGCCTACAACCCCGACCCGAACGATTTCTGGATGCGCATCTGCCGGGATGCGTGGAAGTTTCACCGGGAGCACCCCGAGGGGCCGCATGCCTACGGGGCGTGGGACGCGATCCCCGGACGAAGCGACACCCGGCCCACCCATCTCCGCTGGCTCCGACAATACACGCCCCTGGTCGAGGAGGGGACCCGCGCCTGGCTGGAGGTGACCGACAGCGACCTGTTCAAGGCCCCGCCGCCGCAGGGCGTCGTCGTCTCCCTGTTCGCCAACCGCGAGGTCCACCTCGTTCTGGCCAACTACGGGAACGCCGCCGTGGAAGTGGCCACAAGCGCCAAGTACGTGTCCCTGTCCGACCCGGAGGGCACGCCGCGGGACCTCTGGTCCCTGAAGGCCCGGGGACTGGAAATCCTGCGCTTGCGTGACGCGCAGGCGTAGGGGACAGGGAAGCCGGAGACGTTCCGACACGAGATTGCCGCATCGGCCGGGGCGGCCTCCTGCTAATGAAGTAAGTCGGCGAGAACGCCCGCAAAGTAGACGCGCCATCTTGGCGCGTTCTTTGGGCCAACGAAAACCCCAAGAACGCGCCAAGATGGCGCGTCTACTTTTCCGGCCCTCCCGCAG
>JAAYBR010000094.1 GCA_012730045.1 Candidatus Hydrogenedentota bacterium
CTAATGTCCTGCATCCCTCCGGGATGCCCAAGACTTTCGCTTTCGGCCATTTCCACGTTTGGCAGAGAAAAACCGGCGGCTTGGAGCGCGGAAGAATACGTCCACTTCATTAGCAGCGAAGCGAAGCAATCTCATGCCCGCATGGGCGTCGGTCCAAGCACGTTCTGTCCGCCCATCCGGCCCTACTCGGCCTTCGGCAGGCGCTCCCAGTCCTCCGGCAGGAGGACGCAGCAGAGCGTGTCATGGCCCTCGCGGGAGGAGTTGAAGAGCACCGCGCGGCTGTCCGGCGTGAAGGACCCGTGGGGGTGCGTCTTCAGCCCCTTTCCGAGGTGGCCCTGCGTGAGCAGCCGCCGCTCCCGCTTCTCCGCGTGGACCAGCCAGATATTCCGGTCGAAGTCGTCGCCCATGACCCATTTGCCGTCCGGGCTGCCGTGGGTGTGCCACGCCGGGTACTGCGCGAGCACCTCCATCTTCCCCTGCGGCCCGTCGGCGAGGGTCGCCGTGGCGATGCCGTGGGGCAGCCCCTTGTGCCGGTCGTCGTAGGGCCATATCGTGAACACGATCCGGTCGGGGCCCCACCACGCCTCATGGGTCACCCACTCGTCGTAGGTCTCCTTGTAGAACGGCGCGGGGCCGTCCCCGCCGACCCGGGCGGTCCAGATGCGCTGGGGCGCGTCGCCGCCCGTCTCGTGGCAGAACATCACCAGCCCGGGCGTGAAGGGGTTGGCCTGGACATGGCCCACCTTGAAGTCGAAAGCCGCCACCTCCCGCGCCGCGCCCGTTTCAACGTCCACCGCGTAAATCGCCGACCGGTCGTTGTCCCCGATGATCGCGCCGAGGTACAGGGTCTTCCCGTCCGCGTCCACGGAAATGGTGCCCGCCAGCGAACGCACCGCCTCGGGCATCTTCCCGAACACCCGGGGCTCCGCCGTGCCCTGGAAACTCTGGACCAGGTCCAGCATCCCGAGGGCGTCCCCCTGGACGTAATACAGGAACGGCGTGTTCCATGAGAGGGTGTTGTGCCCCGCGTCCTCCAGCGGCACCGGCTTCACCGTGCCGGTGGCAAGCTCCAGCAGATGCGGCGCCATGCCGCCGCCCGACCGGTCGGACGTGAAGAACAGGTATTTCCCGCCGTCCAGCCACATGGGGTGGGTCTGGTAGACAATGCTGTTCGCGGCCCCGCCGGGGGTCAGGGTCAGCACCGTGGCCCCGGTCTTCTCGTCCACATACGACGGATAGACGCCCTGCGGGATCTCAAACCCCGCCGCGGCCCCCGCGCGGCGGCCCGCCGCGGCGCACAAAGCCGCGGCCCCCGCCGCCCGCAGGAAAGAGCGCCGTCCCATCTTGAAAACAGACATGGCATGTTACCTCCAGTTGCCGGAAACAGCCTAGCACAGGCCCCCGGAGCATTCCCAGCGTCGGGCTCGACCCAGGCTCCCCCTCCGCGTCTCTGCGTTGAGTCTTCTCCCCAAGACGCCGCAGTTGGTGCGACACGGGAAGCACACCCAACGCAGAGACGCAGAGGACGCGGAGCGAAGCTCCTTGGAGTGCGGCCGCTCCGTACCGCCGGCGTCCCGCCGGCCTTGTCTTCGGGCTCACGTGGAATGCGCGGGCGGGCGGGTGCCAGGCCCATGCCGCCTGCCCCCCAACACGCCCCGCCCTTTCTTCTCTTCCCCCTCTTCTTTGCGCCCTTTGTGACTTTGCGGTGAAAACTCCGGAAAGGTTCACCACAAAGACCCTGCACTGAACATACAAGGCACCAGGAACACAAAGAAGACAGGTGGGGCGGAGTGCGGCAGCTTGCTGCCGCCTTCACACCCGCAGGCTCGCCTGCGGGCCGACAGGGCAGCGGGCCAAAGACGCCCCTTCTTTTGTGCCCATGCGCCAATAGCTGCCGGTCCCCTCCCTCCCCGCGTTCGGCGTCTTACGACGAATCTTGCCCCCGGAAACATTTTCGTTTGCGCGGAGGCGGAAGGATGCCCAGCGCCGGGGTGCGGAATCTGGGGGCCGCCCTGCCGCTCCTTCCCGCGCTGGCCCTCTGCGGGGTGGTGTTGTTGCGGCGAAAGGGGCGGAAAACGCTATAATCCGGGCCGTGCGAAACGGCCTGCGGTCCGGACTTGACAAACGGGTGGAAATCTGGCACACTGTGCCGCAGGTGAAAGTTTGTTCAGTATATTTCAACCCGCACGACAGGAGGAAGTTCGATGGCCGCCAATACGGACGACAAGTCAAAAGTGAAGGCGCTGGACATTGCCATCT
The DNA here is from genome assembly GCA_012730045.1 of Candidatus Hydrogenedentota bacterium. Taxonomy (NCBI): domain Bacteria; kingdom Pseudomonadati; phylum Candidatus Hydrogenedentota; species Candidatus Hydrogenedentota bacterium. The sequence continues at coordinate 2,260 of JAAYBR010000094.1, forward strand.
CCCAGTTGGAGAAGCAGTTCGGCAAGGGGACGATGGTGCGTCTGGGGGACGACTCCTTCCGGGCGGGGGTGCAGTCCATCAGCACGGGCAGCCTCTCGCTGGACATCGCGACGGGCGTGGGCGGCCTGCCCCGCGGCCGCGTGGTGGAGGTGTTTGGGCCGGAGTCTTCGGGCAAGACGACGCTGGCGCTGCACGTGGTGGCCAACGCCCAGCGCGGCGGCGGCATCGCGTGCTTCATTGACGCGGAGCACGCGCTGGACCCGACCTTCGCACAGAAGATCGGGGTGGACATCAACAACCTGCTGGTCTCCCAGCCCGACACGGCGGAGCAGGCGCTGGAAATCTGCGAGAGCCTGGTGCGCAGCAACGCGGTGGACGTGATCGTGGTGGACTCGGTGGCGGCGCTGGTGCCCAAGGCGGAGGTGGAGGGGGAGATGGGCGACAGCCATGTGGGCCTCCAGGCGCGGCTCATGTCGCAGGCCCTGCGCAAGCTGACGGCCATCATCAGCCGCACGAACACCCTGGTCATCTTCATCAACCAGATCCGCGAGAAGATCGGCGTCATGTTCGGCAGCCCCGAGACGACCACCGGCGGCCGCGCCCTCAAGTTCTACTCCAGCATGCGCCTCGACATCCGGCGCATCGCCGGCCTCAAGGACCGCGAGGAGAACGTGGGCAACCGCGTCCGCGTCAAGGTGGTGAAAAACAAGATGAGCGCGCCCTTCCGCCAGGCGGAGTTTGACATCCTCTTCAATGAGGGCATCAGCATGGAGGGGGACATCCTGGACCTCGCCATCGAGGCCAAGCTGGTCCAGAAAAGCGGCGCGTGGTTCTCCATGAACGGGGAAAACCTGGGGCAGGGCCGCGAGAACACCCGCCAGTTCCTGAAGGACCACCCCGACACCACGGAGCAGCTCCGCCAGAAGCTGCTCGACATAAAGGGCATGCTGTGCGAGGCGCAACCCGGAGCGGACGAGGATGACGTCCCGCCCGGAGACTGACCGGCGCGAGACGGACGCCCCCCCGGGGCGTTGGACGCCCCGGCAGGCCCGGCGGCTGCGCGCCCTGCTGCTGCTGCTGCTGCTGTTCGCGGGCGCGCTGGCCGTTGGGTCCGCCGTGGTCCGCCGCCGCCTGGACGTCCTGCGCGACAACCTCATGGCCGAGGTGAGCCGCCGCGCGGGCGGCCGTTTCTCCGTTGGCCAGGTTTCCCTCAGCGGCCTCCGCGGCGTGTCCGTGGAGCAGGTCCGCATGATCTGGGAGCGCGACGGGCTCCGGGCCACCGTGGACCTGCCCCGGGTGGACGTGTATTTCGACTGGTCCGCCCTGGCCGCCGGCACCCTGTCCCCCGGACATGTCCACCTCACCGAAGCCTCCGTGGACGTGGTGCTGCCCCCCGCCAACGGACCGCCCGCCGTCAAGGCGCCCGCCGGACTCCCCGTGCTGCCCGAGCTTCCCCCGCTGTCCTTCCGGGTCAGCGGGGAACGGTGCCGGGCGCAGGTGGCGGGGGTGCCCGAAGCCGGGGAAATCACCCTGGAGGAGGTGGGGTTCGACATCTCCCGCCAGCCCGGGGCGGCGGACCTGCTGGCCCGCCTGTCCGCCCGGCTGGCGGGCGTCTCCGAGACGCCCCTCGTCGCCGTGGTGCGCTACGCGGGGCCCGACGACTTCAGCCTGCGCGCGGAGACGGGCGCCGTCGCCGTGGAGAGGGTCGGCGCGTTCCTTCCCGAGAAGGCCCGCGTGCTGACAGGCGGGACCGTGACTCCCGTGCTCACGGTGGAGGGCCAGCGCGGCGGCCGCGTGTCCCTGGCGCTGGACGCGGAGATGGAGGCGCTGGACGCGAAGGTCCGGCCCGAATTCATTGAGCCGCTGACGGGAACCCTGGCCGTGCGCGCCGACGCCGACCTGCCCACCCGGGAGATTCTGGTCCGCAACGCCCGGCTGGAAACCCCGCAGGCCTCCGGCCGCATCACCGGATCCGTGCTGTTCGGGGCGGACGGCCCCGTGCTGGACCTGAAACTTGACGCGGACACGCTGCCGGTCAACGAGGCCGTCACCGCGCTGCTGCCCGAGACCGTGGGGCCGGGGGACCTCTCCGTGGAGCTGGGCGCCCCGCACCGGCTGGCCGTGCATGTCAGCGGCCCCGCGTCGTCGCCGTCCGTGCTGGCCGAGGCGGGCGCCGCCTCCGGCAAGATCGTGTTCAAACCCACGGACAGGAAGCTCCCCGGGGCCTCCCTCGAACTGGGGCAAATCCAGGTGTCCTACGACCTGGCCACCAAAATGCCCGGCGGCGTGGTGGCCATTCTCAACGGCGGCCTCCTTTCCCCGTACCAGGGGCTCATGCTCGACCAGCTCTCCGGCTCCGTCGTTTTGGTGGATGGAAAGGTCAAGCTGGTGCCCCTGTCCGCGCGCCTGAACGGCCACGCCTTCCTGGGCCGCGCCGAGTACGAAATCGCAAAGCAGACCCTTTCGTTCTCCGCCGACGGGGCGGTGTCCGACCTGGAGAAATCCGCCCTCCACCACCCTTCCAAGGAAGTGTGGATTTACGGGTCGGCGGCCCTGCGCTGCCACGGCACCGCCTCGCCGAAGAAGATCGTGGTGGAGGCCTCCGCCGACGCGACGGAGGCGCAGGTCGAGATCGAGTGGTGGTTCCGCAAGCCCCGGGGCACCGGCGCGACCATCAAGGCGTTCAAGGCGGAGATCATCCCCAAGAAGAGCATGAAGATCACCGGCGAGGCCTCCATAGACGGCACCCAGCTCAAGGCCGACCTGCTGTATCTCTGGCGCGGTGGAAAATTCAGCAGCGAGCATGTGCGGCTGGACTTCCCCTTCCTTGAGGTCGCCACGGCGGGCAAGTGCATCCGCATTCCCTACCGCGCCTTCGGCACCCATGCCAAGGACGGCTACTATGAGGTCGTCCGCGCGGGCACCCGCCCCGACGGCAACATCTCCACCCTCGGCGGCGTCTTCGACGACGTGTCCTTCCTGCCCAACGGATGCCCGTATCCGCTCCACTGCCGGAACGCGAAGGTGGAGGTGACGCTGGACAACGTCCACGAAACCATCCGCACCGGCGTCATCAGCGTGCATGCGGAGAGCGCCGAAGTCCCCGCCCTCAAGGAGAACTGGCTTCTGCCCCTGGAGCCGGAAGACCCCGAATATTATGCGAAGTTCCCCGGACTCTCCCGCTCCATGAAATACGAGCTGGCTGCGGACGCCCTGGAGATGCCCCCCTGGACGGCCACCCAGTTTAAGGGAACCGTCTTCAACGAGGGGGACAAGACCGGCCTCAGCCATTTCGAGGCGGTGGTGGACGGCGGCCGGCTGGAGGGGGTGTACGACCGCCACAAAAAGACCAATATCTACTCGCTCAAGGCAAAATGGGACGGCATTCCCGCCCGCTATGTCATCCGCCACCTGGAAATGCCCGAGATTCTCGATGGCCCCATGACCGGGTGGGTGGACTATTCCATGGATGCCGACGACCCGGCCACCCTCGACGGCAAGGGCGCGTTCCACGTGCGGAACGGAAACTTCGTGCCCGAAACCCTTGCCGCCACTTTCGGCGAGCAGTTTGCCGGGTTTGCCCAGCTCCAGCCGGACGCCTACGCCTTCACCACCACCAAGTCCGACCTCGTCCTCAAGGGCGACCACATCCGGACGGACAACATGCTCGTCGAACTGCCGGGCATCGAACTCAAAGGCGCCGGCACCTGGATTCTCGGCGGCGACATTGACTATCTCATCGAGGTGAGCATCACCCCCGACACGGCCGCGCAAATCCCCATTCTGGCGCAGAGTTTTAACCTCCAGGGATACCGCATCGCCCAGCGCAATGTGGATCTCGGCTTCCAGATCAAGGGGCCGGCCTTCAAGCCGACCAGCCAGCTCGCGGGCATGCCGGACATGGGCGTCACCCTGGTCAGCGGGGCCGCCGAAATGACCAACGAGGCCGTCAGGGTCATAGACCTGCCCCGGCAGCTCTTCATGGCGCTGATCAAGACCGGCGGCGGCATTCTGGGCGCCTCCCGCACCGGCGAAACCCGCCCTTCGGGCGGCGGGGGCGCCTCGCGGACACCGGCCCCCTAACGGAAGGCCGGCACGACATATGGACCCCGGCTCCCGCCTTGCCCCCATATATGGCGGGGGAGTATACTTTTAGTGGTGTGGCGGCGGACCGGCATACCCCGACCAGTGAGGATGTGCGCGCGTGGAAATTCGGATTGGAAAGAGTGCGCGGGTGTGTGACGTGTGCGGGCGCGGCTTCTCCCACGAGGAGAAGGTGCGCTCCGTCGCCCGCTTTCAGGAAGGCACCCTGGTCCGGCAGGACTTCTGCATGCAGTGCTTCCTGCCGGAGCACACCGAGCAGGCCTTTTCCGCCTGGGTCACGAAGTATCTGGACCCGAAGGTGATGGATCAGCAGCCCCCCGAACTCTACTCGCCCCTCCAGCAGCTGTTCTTTGACTTGTGCTCCTCGGAGGACCGGACCGATCTTGCCAAGGCCTATCTCGCCGCGCAACTGCTGCGGCGCATGAAGGTCTTCCGCCTGATCAAGGAGTCTGACGAGGCGGACGGTGATGTGCGGGTGACCCTTTTCGCCGACCGGGGCGGCAGCCGCCTGATAGAGGTCCGGGATCCGAGCTTCACCTTCGCGGAACTTGACGAGGCGCGGACCGCGCTTTTCGCCGCCCTGCGCCGCGAGGATTCAGCCGAGCCCTCTCCGGCGGAAGGGGAGGGGGAGGCGCCGCCCCCCGGCGGGGAGGCGGGGGAAGAGGCCCCCGCGCCCGCCGCAGGGGAGGATGACACCGAAACCACTGAGAACGGGGAAGGATGATGGACATCAGAAAAGAAATCAACCCCGGCGACGGCACCCCGCAACTGGTGCTCACCTGTGCCAAGAGCGCGGCCGTGGCGTTTGTGTGCCTCATGATCGCGGCGGTCATGCTGAGTTTTGCCGCCGGGGTCGTGCTCGGCCGCGCCTCTTCCGGAGACGCCGGCGCGCCCCCGGTGGCGGTGGACGGCGCGGCCCCCGCACCGGAGACGCCCGTCCCTGCGGAACCAGTCGCCGTGGCGGCCATGGAAACCTACACCCTGCCGGCCAATGCGCAGCCCGTCACCGCCGCCGCCGCGCCTGCGGCGTCCCCGGTGTCGCCTGCTGCGGCGCCCGCCGTCGCGTCCCCCGCCGCCCCCGCCACGCCGCCGGCCCCCGTGGAAACTCCCGCCGCCCCTGCGGCGGCCCCCCCTGTTTCCGAGCCCCCCGCAACCGCTCCGGTCGCCGCCGCTCCCGCAGCAGCCGCCGCCGCGCCCCCGGCGCAGGAAGCCGCCCCGGCCCCGTCCTCCGAGCCCAAGGCCACCCCCTACACCACGGCATCCAAGAAACGCGTCACCTCGCTGGCCCCGCTGCCCAGCCAGCGCGGCGCGTCCGCGCCGTCCGCCGCGCCCAAGCCGCCCACCCCTGAGGCCGCTCCCGGGACCGTCCCTGCGGCGGTGCCCGAGCTCACGCCGGTGGACCCGCAGGACGAGAATATGGCCATGATGGTTCCTGCGGCCGCACCGCCCGCGCAGACACCGGAAGCTGCGGCCGCGCCGCCCGCTCCCGCGCCTGCGGCGGCCGCTTCGGCACCCGCCCCGGCGGTTGCGGCACCCGCCCCAGCCCCCGCATCGCTTCCCGCCGCGGCGGCCCCGGCGGCGGCCCCCAAGGCGGCGGCGGGGAAGTTCTGCGTGCAGTTGGGCGCCTTCTCCGGTCCCAACCGCGGCCAGCAGGCGGAAACCCTGAACCGTTCGGTGCAGCAGAAGCACGGAGTGAAGAGCCAGATCGTGAAATCGGGCGATGACAAAGTGTATCGTGTCGTGGTTTCCGGTTTCCCGGACAAGAAGTCCGCACTGGACGCCTGCGCGGGGATTCAGAAGAAGCCGGAGCTTTCCGGGGCCTTTGTCCGTGAGCTGTGACGGGGAACGGGAGTCGGGCATGACCAAGATCGCGATTGTGGGGCCGGGGGCACTGGGGTGTGTCTTCGCCGCGCGGCTTGCCCGGGGCGGCGCAAAGGCGCATCTGGTGGACCACCGGGCCGACCGCGCGGAGCGCCTGGCCCGCGAGGGCATCCAGGTGGAGGAGCCCGGCGGCGGCTTGCTGCACGAGAAGATGCCCGTTTCCACCCAGATCCCCGCCGGCATGGACCTCATCCTGGTCACCGTCAAGGCCCACGCCACCCGGTCGCTCCGGCTGCCGCCCGACGCCCCGGTGCTCACCCTCCAGAACGGCCTCGGCAACGTGGACGCCCTTTGCGGCATGGTCGGCAGCGCGCGCGTGCTCGCGGGAGCCACCTCGGAGGCGGCGACCCTGCTGGAGCCGGGAAAGGCGCGCCACGCCGCCGCGGGCCTCACGGTGTTCGGCTCCTGGACCTCCTGCCCCACCGACACCGCGTTCACGGCCTTTCAAGACGCTGGTTTTGACGTGCGAATCACGGACACGCCCGGACAGGTGGTCTGGGAAAAAGCTGTCATCAACGCGGGCATCAACCCGCTCACCGCCCTGCTGAACGTTCCCAACGGGCGCCTGCTGGAGACCGCCGAGACGCGGGAACTGCTCCGTGACCTCGTGATGGAGGCCACCAAGGTCGCCTCAACGGAGGGATACCGGTTCACCCGCAGTCTGGCGGAGGCGGCGGAGGCCCTGTGCCGGGCCACCTCGGAGAACCTGTCCTCCATGCTTCAGGACATCCGCAGCGGCCGCAGGACGGAGATCGAGGCGCTCAGCGGGGAGATTCTCCGGCGGGCGCAGGCGGCCGCCCTCCCGGCGCCCCGCACGCGGGTCGTATACCAGCTCGTAAAGGGGCTCGAGCACCGATGAGGCACCCCGAGCTCAGCTACACCAGCCCCGTCCGGTTCACGGCGGCGCAGCGTGTCCAGTTGGCGCTCTTTCCCCCCCTCGCCAAGGGCGCGCTTCAGCTCCTCTGCCGCACCTGCGTCGTGAGGGTGGTTGGGCGGGAAATCCTGGAGGAGGCGCAGAAGCGGGACGGCCACGCGGTGCTGGCCATCTGGCACGAGACGCTGTTTATGGCCTGCTGGGGCTTCCGCAACACCGGCGGCCACACCCTGACCAGTTACAGCTTCGACGGGGAACTGGCGGCGCGTCTGGTGCACCGCGTGGGGATGGAGGCCGTCCGGGGCTCCTCCTCGCGCGGCGGCGGCGAGGGGCTCCGGCAACTGGTGATGGCGACCAAACTCGCGCCCTCTGTGGGGTTTACCCTCGACGGTCCCCGGGGACCCCGCCGGGTCGCGAAGCACGGCATCGCGCTGCTCTCCGCGCGCAGCGGTCTGCCGGTGATCCCCCATGCGTATGTGGCCGCCCGGGCCTGGCGGCTCAACTCTTGGGACCGCTTCGCGATTCCCAAGCCCTTCACCACGCTCACCATGGCCTACGGTCCGCCCGTGCCCCCGCCCACCTCCGAGCACCCGGACGATGTGGAGCAGACCCGCGCCGCCGTGGAGGAGGCCCTCAACCGCCTGCACGCGGAGCACGGCGACGCCGCCTGACCCGGCGCGCGGCCGCAGTGTCATGACGTTGGAACAAAGCAAAACCGCCGCAAGGGCTGATTCTCTCAAACCCTTGCGGCGGTTGAACTTGCAATGGTCGGGGCGACTGGATTTGAACCAGCGACCCCTTGACCCCCAGTCAATTTTTTCGGGTTTACGGCAGTTTACTAACGAAAACAAAACCCGACAAGTGGTGAAGTAAAAGCATTGAAAACAAAGGGTTTTCTGGCGTGCCCAGGCGGGGGACTTGATAATTGGCGTTATCCGTGATAAGATACATTTGCGCCAAATGTGCGCCAACGGTTCAGGAGGCCCAAGAATGCGCCAGAGGTTGACCGCCGGACTAGTCAAGAGTCTGACCCCGCAGAAAAATGCCTATGAGGTGGCGGATACGGAGGTATCCGGGCTGACCGTCATGGTCTGCCCCGGGGGCACCAAAACCTATTTCTACCGATACCGCCACCCGGAAACCCGGGTTATGCGCCGGGTGAAGGTTGGGCGCGCGGATCAGTTGACCGTTCCCCAAGTCCGGCAAATGGCGCAAGGGTACAGCCGCGCCGTTGCCGCCGGAACGGACCCGCAACAGGAAAAGACCATAGCCCGGGCGGGCACGTTGCGCGAGTATCTGGACGGCCAATATTTTGAGGCAATCGCGCACCTAAAGACCCGCGAGGCAATCCGGGCCAGCCTGAAACGCGACTTCAAGGCATTCCTAAATGAACCACTGGCCGCTATCACGACATGGCGGCTGGAAAAGTGGCGGCGCGCCCGGCTGGACAAGGGGGCCAGCGTTGCCTCATGCAACCGCCCGCTTTCCTACCTCCGGGCGATGCTCACCCATGCGGCCCGGGCCGGGCTTGTCAAGACCAACGTTGCCCGCGACATTCGCAACCTCCGCGAGGGGGAAACGCGGGTCCGGTTTCTGACCGCCGATGAACGCGCGCGGCTGTATGCCGCCCTCGAGGCGCGCGAGGCCGAGGCCCGCGCCGCCCGGGTACGGTATAACACATGGCTTGCCGTGCGGGGCATTGACCCCCTGCCCCTCTTGGAGGGCCGCTACTGTGACCACCTTTACCCGCTGGTAGTGCTGGCCCTCCATACCGGACTGCGGCGGGGGGAGTTGTTCCGCCTCGCATGGGGCGATGTGGACATGGGCCGCCACATGGTGACCGTCCGGGCGGAGAATGCCAAGAGCGGCAAGCCCCGGCATGTGCCCCTCAATGGCCCCGCGATGGATTGCCTTGACACATGGCGCGCGCAACAGCCCGACCCGTCGCCGGGCGCGCTGGTTTTCCCGGGCAAGAGCGGCGGCGTTCTGGACAATATCCAAACCTCATGGGATGGACTCCGCAAGGCCGCCGGAATGCCGGGGCTTCATTTTCACGACTTGCGGCATGACTTCGCCTCGCAGTTGACAATGGCCGGGGTGTCTCTGGCCGTTGTCCGGGAACTCTTGGGGCACGCCGACTTTGAAACGACTTTGAAGTATGCACACCTCGCGCCCGAGACGGCCCGCGCCGCCGTCGCCGAACTGGCCGGGCTTCCCCTCGGGGAGGCTGCGCCGCAAGAGGCGACGGGCTGACTTGTCGCGCGGCGGCAAATGTGGTATAATAGGGGCACAGTTGAATGTTGACGCGAAGTCGCGCAACTGATGTCGCAACAGGTAAGACTGGGGGGCATTCGGGGCGCGGCGCATAACTCCCCCCGGTTGGGGAGGGATGTTTACAACATCGGACGGCTAACGGGGCGCACAGCAACTTTACGCCGGACTACAGGAACGCGGAAACCGAACGTTTCCCTTTTTGTCGTCCGGCGTTTTTTTTGCGCCGGGCATGGAGAAAACCCATGCAATCCGCCTCCGCCCCCGACCGCCTTTTGACCGAACGGGAGGCCGCCCAATTCTTGGGCGTGGCCCCCGGCACCCTCCGAGTTGCCCGCAGCACTGGCCCCATGCCGGGCAGAATCTGGCTCCCCTTCATCAAACTGGGGCGCACCGTTCGCTATGACGCCGACACCCTCCGCGAATGGCTGGCCGCGCGCGTCGTGACCGCCGGGGAGGTGCGCCGATGAACGCGACAAAAGAAAGACCCCCGGCGGGCAAGGCCGGGGGCGACTTGACGGCGCGAGGCCGTGGCGACACCCCCAATTATAGCACAACCCCCCGCGCATGCTCCCCCGAGGCAGAGCGGGCAGTCTTGGGCGCGTGCCTGATAAACGGGGCCGTCGTGCCCGACGTGCTGGCCATTCTTGGCAACGGCTGCCCCTTCATTGTGCCGGAACACGCCGCGACCTATGAGGCAATCCGGCGGCTTTATGCCGACGGCGCGCCCGTTGACTTAGTGACCGTTTCGGAGGCCGTGCTGCAAGGCGGGCACCCGAACGCGCCCGGCCCGTTGTACCTCTCGGAACTCTCGGGCGCGTCGCCGACCTCATGCAATGCCGCCTATTATGCGGGCATTGTCGCCGGGCACGCCCGCACCCGGCACATGGCCGAACGGTGCCGGGCAACCGCCGCCGAACTCGAGGCCGCAGACCCCGGGGAGGTGCCCGCAATCATTGCCCGGCTGCAAGAGGATGCCGCCCCCGGGACGTGCCGCTTGCCGCTGGCCACCTTGCCGGGCGACTGGCGCGCCGCCGAACTGCCCGCGCGGCAATTCGCGTTTTCCGGGGCGTTTCCCCTCGGGTGCGTTTCAAGCGTGATCGCGCAAGGCGGCGGCGGCAAGTCCACCCTGATACTCGAGGCGGCGGCCAGCCTGTGCATTGGGCGGCCCTTGATAGAGGGATGGACCCCAACCGCCCCGGGCCGGGTGCTGTATCTTGCTTTTGAAGACGACTTGCCCGAGATACAGCGTCGCCTAAAGCGTATCGCTTGGGCGTTCGGTCTGACCCCGGATGAATGCGGCGCGGTTGCCGAACGTTTGCGCGTGGCCGCCATGCCCGGCGGGCAGTTTTTCAGCATCGCCCAGGGCGGGGCCATTGAGGCCGGGCCGGACCTTCTGCGGCTGGCCGCAACCGTCCGGGAAAGCGGCCCGTTTGCCGCCGTAATCCTTGACCCCAAGTCTGCCCTTCTGGGGGGCGCGTTGGATGAAAACGCAAACCCCGTCGGCCAGCGGGTAGTCAACCTCCTGACCGGGATTACCGGGCCGGATGCCGCGCTTGTTTTGGTTGATCACGTCGCCAAAGCCGACCGCGAGGGCGCGACCTCGGGCCGGGGTGCCGGGGCATGGGGCGACGCCGCCCGGCAAGTGTGGGCCTTGCGCCCCCTCAATGACCGCGAGGCCCGCGAGGTGCCCGACTGCGACCGCGCCCAGTTTGCCGCGCTGGAATGCCGCAAGACAAATTACACCGGGCCGCGCCCGACCCTGTACATGCGGCGGCACACCGCCCCCGAGGCCGCCGGGGTCTTGGAGGCGGTTGACTTCGAGGGCATGCGCGCCGACGCCGCCGGGCGCGAGGCCGACCGGGTAGAGGCGGCCATTCTCGAGGTGCTGGCCCGCGCCGACGTTTCCCGGGCCGAACTGACCGGGCACAGCGGCGGGCAAGAGGCCCGCAAGCGGGGAACGGGTGCCCGGGAACTGATAGCCGACCGCTGCCCCGGGGTCAAGATCACAACCCGGAAACTCGAGGAGGTTCTGCCCCGCATGATCGCCGACGGCCTGATTACGGAAACGGTTTCCGACTCTGGCCGGGTGTGTCTGCGGGCGGTGCGGGCAGACTGCGGGCAAGACTCCGCCCGCAACGGTAGGGGGTGCGGGCAAGAGGGCAACCCCCCCTTAAGGGGGGTGCCCTGCCCGCACAACCCGACCGGGCCGGGGGCCACTGGACAAAACACAAACCGCCCCGAGGGGGCAGATTGGAGAAACCCATGAACGAAAAAACCGACACCCCAAAACGGCACCCGCGCGTTATCCGCGCCGGGCACGGCGCGCACTTCGAGAACCCGCGCGTGAAACCCGCGCGGCCCGCGCCGCGCATTGAACCGCCCGCGCCGCCGCCGGACTCGCACACCCTGCAAGCGACGCCCGCCGGGAAGAAACACGGAGGGCCGCGCAATGCCTGAAACCCGCAAACATCGCCCCGCAAGACACACCCCCGCGACACGCCCCGACGTGCTGGCCGCCACCGCCCGGCGCGCGGATGCAATCCGCCTCCGAATTGCGGGCGCGACCTTTACCGACATCGGGCAACAGTTGGGGATAGACGCCAGCACGGCGCACCGCGACGTGTGCCGGGGGCTGACCGCCCTGCATGATGAAATCAGGGAGGAGGCCGCCGCCCTCCGCGCCCTCGAAAACGCCCGCCTTGACGTTTTGCAGTGCGGCGTTTGGGAGGCCGCCATATCGGGGAGCATTCCGCACCTCGAGGCCGTGCTGGCCATCATGCACACCCGCGCGCGGTTGAACGGGCTTTATGCGCCCGCGAAAATCGCAGCGACCGACCCGACCGGGGAAAACTCCTATCTTGGAATGACGGACCATGAACTCCGCGAGGCCGCCCGGCAAGTGCTGGGGCTGCCCGCGCAACCGATGGAGGGCACCGCCCATGCTGACAAGTCTTGAACACGTCCGGCACTTGGAACGCGAGGCCGCCCGACTGGCCGCAGAAATCGAGGCCGCCCGCCGGGGGCTGACCGCCCGCGAGGGCGACATGGCCGCCGCACTTGCCGCCGGGGAGGATGACGGCGCAATCCGTCGCCACCTTGCAAAAGACCGCGACACCCTGGCGGTGTTGGAATCCCGCCACCGCGCCACCGTTGCCGCCGTGCCGCTGGCCCTCCGCGCCGCCGCCGACGCCGCCCGGCAAGAGGTGGCCGACACCGTGGCGGGCATGCGGCCCGACGCGGAACATGAAGCCGGACGGATTGCCGCCGCGCTGGCCGAACTGGCCGACGCCCGCGCCCGTTTGGACGGAATACACCGCGCCGCCGATGGGCTGATTGCGGAGTATGGCCGGGCCTATGACAAGCGCGCCCGTGCCGCCGCAGGGTTGCCCCCGCAGGGCCGCCCCGCCGACACTGGCACGGAATGGACCCGGCGCGCGGCCCGTGCCGCCGCCGTCGCCCTCGAGGGCCGCGAGGCGCGCGTTTTCGCCCGCGAGGCCGGGGAGGTGGCCCATGCCTGAACGACTGATTGACACCCTCCGCCGCGCCACCGGGCGCGGTTCCCGCACCCCCCACCGGACAAGCGACGCGCTTTCCGTCGCCGTGCGCGCGCTGGCACGTTCCCGCGAGGTTGTGTTTCCCTTTGACCCCGCCGCGCCCGCTACCCGGTTGGGCAATCTTCTGCGGGCACGGCACCGCAGGGGGCCGGACCCCGCAGACCCTGACACGGCATAGGGGACATGCTCCCCGCCCCCCGGTTTCCATGCGAGGCCGGGGGGTTTGCTATTGCGCCGCCGTACAGCCCCGCAGGGGCACGATCGCCCCCGGGGTCGGGTGTGGACATGGCCAAAAAAAAGCCCCGCCTCCGTGGCCGTGCGTCGCGCCTCCGCGCAACCTTGACCGCCGGAACGGGCCAGCCCCCCCCGGGGGGCGGCGGCGGTGTTTTGCCTCGCGTTGCGCCAAATGTGCGCCAAAGTTTCAGAACAAAGCAAAACCGCCGCAAGGGCCGATTCTCTCAAACCCTTGCGGCGGTTGAACTTACAATGGTCGGGGCGACTGGATTTGAACCAGCGACCCCTTGACCCCCAGTCAAGTGCGCTAACCGGGCTGCGCTACGCCCCGACATATTGAAAAAACGTCAAATACAACGTCCAGTCACGGGGAAATGTACCAGAAAGGGCGGGGGCAAAGCAAGTTTCGCGCGCAGCGGATGGCGGGCTATTCGGGCGCCGCGCCCTCTTTTTCAGGGTTGGCGGAGGCGGGGGACGTCTCAAGGGACTGGCGCGCGGCCTCAATCTCTTTCGTGAGCAGCTCTTTGCTCTGGGGGTCCATTTCGGTCTCCGCGGCGAGGCGGTCGTATTCCGCGAGGGCGTCCTCGTGACGGCCCTGTTTGTAGAGCGCCCGCGCCCGGGACCAGCGCAGTTCCAGATTGCCGGGGTCCGCGCGCAACGCCTCATCGAGCACCGCCATCGCCTCGGGATACCGCTCCTGCAGGGCGCGCAGATCGGCCCACTGAAGGGCGAGCACGGTCCGCATGTCCTCCGGCAGGCAGGTTTCCGCCAGCCGCAGCAGCGCCTCGGCGTTGTCCAGGTGGCTCGTGCCGGCGAAAACCATGGACAGGTTGAGCGCGGCGGCGCACCTGCCCGGGGTGGCCGGGTCTGAACGCTGGAGGGTTTCGCCCAGCAGATACGCGGCCCATCCGTAGGTTTGGGCCGGGCTGAGGGCGCGTTCCGGCCGCAGGGAGCGCACCGCGCCCGCCAGCACGAGGGTGGCGTTCTCCAGCGCCTCCGGCCCGCGCGTGAGCACGGCGTTGACGGCGGCGACCTGCGGCAGGGGCTGCGCGGCGGGCTTCCGCCGCGCGAGGGCCTCGCAGGACCGGGTCACCTGCGTTTTCAGAAATTCGGCGCGCCCGGCGGAGAAGGCGAAACGGGCGACATTGGTCCACACCTCCGGGCGGCGGGGGGCGTTGTGGACCGCCGCGGCGCAGGCGTTTTCCGCCGAATCCAGGTCCTGATACCCCGTCTCCATCACGCTTGCCAGGAACAGCTGCGCCGTGGCCAGCGTGTCCGTGTCCGGCGTCGGCGCCCGGCGCAGCCGGTCAATCCGCTCATCCAGCGCCTTGCGCAGCCGGTCAAAGCGGCGCGTGGTGTTCGCGTATTCCAGGAAGAGCGGCCACGTCTCGCTGTCCTCCGGGTCTATCCGGGCGGCGCGCATCAGGGCCTCCTCGGCCCCGTCCCAGTCCTTGAGCGACATGCACACGCGCGCCAGGTTGCGGTAGATGGCGGGCCGGTTCTTCTGCGAGCGGTTGCTGCCCGCCGCGCGCTCCAGGTGACCCCGCGCCTGCTCCCAGTAGTCCCGCGCGCGGTCGTGCGCCTGCGGACTTTCGCCCGCGGCGAGGAGTTCCGCGGTCAGGGCGGCGGTCCGTCCGAGCACATCCGACGCCTCCGCCATTTCGGGGCACAGTGCGCGCTGCGCCTCCCCGTGCTGGAAGGCCTCCTCCAGCAGGGCGAGGGCTTCCTTCAGCGCCTCCGGGCTGGAATGGTCCATGCGCCCCACCCGCTGCAGTTGCGTCTCCGCCAGGGGAATCCGCGCCATCAGGTGGGTGGGGTTCAGCGAAAGGGTTTTCGCAAACTGCGCGGAGGCCTCGTCCATCCGCCCGTCCAGCATGGCCAGCTGGCCCAGCCGCCAGGGGAACTTCCAGTTCCCGGGGGCGAGCCGTGCGCCTGCGGCGTACTGCCGCGCGGCCAGGGGATGGTTCCCCGTCTCCTGCGCGCTCAGCCCCATTTTGAGATGGTATTCCGAGGCGAACAGGAGAGAGGCCAGGACGGCCTGCGCCGCCAGCGCAAGCAGGGCGCACGCGATGAGCGGCCAGCCGGGGCCGGCGGGCGCGCCCCCGGGCGCGGGGGCGTCCCCGCGTTCCGATGCGATTCCCTCCAGGGCCCCGGCCAGCACGAAGAACAGGGCGCCGGAAACGGGCAGCCGCAGGTTGAACCCGAAAAGGCCGTCCACCGCGAAGGCGGCAAACATGGCGGACAGAGCATATCCCGTCCGGCGTCCGGCGCGGTCCTCCGCCGAGAACGCCAGCACCAGCGCGCAGCCCGTCGCGAAGACCAGCAGGGCCAGCCAGGCCCCGGCGGCCACAAGCCCCGCGTCCACGCCGATCTCCAGCGGGTCGTTGTGGACGTGGTGGTTGTATGTGGACTCCGAGGCGAAGTATTCGCGCTCATAGGGGGTCCAGTACGCCGGGTTCTCCATCTTGTAGACCCCGGGTCCGCGGCCCAGCAGCGGGCGGTCCATGATCATGCGCGACGCGCTGGTCAGCGACTGGTACCGCAGCAGGATGGAGGTGTCCAGCGGAAACGCGCTGCCCGTGCGGGCCTTCATGCCCCCCATGAGCGCGGCGGCCCCGCCCGCCGCCAGCACGGCGGCCAGCACCAGCGAGAGCGCTGCGGCCTTTTCCGGGCGGCGCACGCGCCCGCGCACGATCCGGGCCACCAGCAGCAGGCCCAGCCCGGCCGCCAGCGCCACCAGCCCCCCGCGCTGCCCCGTGTTCCAAAGATACCACGCCGCGCCTAGGCCGAAGAGCCACGCGGGCTTCCACCCCTCCAGGGCGAGCCAGGCGGAGGCGATCACCGCCACCACCAGCACATGGGCCGCATAGTTCGGGTTGCCGAAGGTGGACGGCATGGTCTCCGGGCTCTCCCCCCAGGGGAAGGGGTCAAGGCCGGCCTTCTGCACCGCCGCGTACACCGCCGCCAGAAACACCGCCGCGCACAGGGCTTTGAAAAGGCCCATCAGGTGCGCCGGGGTGCGGATCACCTGGGCCGCCGTGTGCCACAGCGCCAGCAGGGCGATGAACCGCCCCGTCTCCTGCGCGGCCAGATGGGCGACGCCCCCGTGAAAGGCGCCCGCGCGCGCGTCAAGAAGGAGCCGGCCGCACGCCGACAGGATCATCATCCCGACCAGGATCGCGGGAAGCTCGGGAAACAGGCGGGGACCCGGCGCCGACAGCGAGAACAGCCGGCGGAACACCAGCCAGCCCCCCCCCAGCGCCAGCCCCGCCCATGCCACCAGCAGCCACTTGATCTCCCCCGTGGGGTCGTGGGTGTAGCGGTAGATCACCAGGGGAAGCGCCGCGGCGAACAGCATCAGCCCGGCGCGGAAGAAGCGCGGCACACTCTGTTGGCTTTGGGTCACAAACGCACTCCGTCGGGGTCGGCACCCCCCCGGACCCATGCTATCATCCGGCGTTCCGGCGGCGCAAACCCGGCGCGCTTTTTTGCATTGGGGGGGGGCTTTGCGCCATGCTCTACGCCATGGAAAAACGGTCCCAAAGGGCGGCCTTCGCACGGGGCGCGGCGTGTCCGCGTCTGCGGCGCGCCCTGTCCGCCGCCGTCCTGCTCCTGCTTTCCGCCTGTCTCACGGGGTGCGACTTCCGGCAGGAGGCCATCTCCCTGTCCAACTGGACGCTGGACTTCAGCCGGAACGAGACGCCGTTCACCATGTACGTGTGGAACAACAACCCCCTCATCCCCAAGCTCACGGTCGGCGCAGAGCCGGACCAGCCCTGGATTCTTGTCAATGTCAGGGAGGTGGTCAGCGACGCCCCCTCAGACCCGGACAAGGGGCCCTTCGACCGGCGGGTGCTCTTCGTGCGGATAGACCGCACCCAGCTCGACGAGGGGGAGCACACCGGAAAGATCGTCTTCACCTCGAAGGGCATCAAGCCCAAGGAGGCCAAGGTGCGCGTGGTCATGGATGCCGACGGGCGGCTCGCGTCCCTGAACATCGTCAACGCCACGAGCACCTATTCCAGCCCCTACCTCATTGATTTCATGTTTGGCGTCACGGACAAAAAGGGCAACGCGGTGGTGGCGGAGCCCGCGCAGTTTTTCGTGGAGGCCCTGGAGGGCGACCAGGCCGTTGGAAACAACAACGGTCTCCAGCTCCGCAGGGCGTCCACCCTCCAGCTCAAGATGGACCTCCTGATGGACTACTCGCAGAACATGCAGGAGCGCCCCGGCGCCGTCGTCGTCATGGAGGGCACGGCCAGGGACATTTTGCTGCCCGCGCTGAACACGGACGCCCAGGTCGGCGTCACCGAGTTTCACCGGGACGACCGTGAGGCCCAGTCCGTTTCGGGCTTCACCGCGGACCGCGCCCACACGCGCGCCCGCATCGGGGACATCCAGTCCGAATATGTGCGCGGGTTCTTCTCCGGCGCGCGCCTTCTCGACGCCGTGGTCACCTCCTGCTCGAAATTCGAGAAGGGCGCCTCGAAAAGCGAGGCCCGCTATGTCGTCCTCTTTTCGGACGGCTACGACACCTCCAGCGCGGCGACGCTGGACGATGCCGTGGAGCGGGCCCGGGACCGGTCGGTCCGCATTTATGCCGTGGGATGCGGGGAGGACGCCAATCTTCCGCTGCTGCTGGATCTGACCGGACGCACCGGCGGCGCGTATTTCCCCGCCGACACCACCGAGCTGCTCCCCGCCGCGGTCGAGGAGATTGTCCAGAACCTGGAGGGCCAGTACATCCTGCGCTGGGCCTCCCTCAGCCGGCGCAATGAGCCGTTCCGCCCGTCCTTCTCCCTCACGCTGGGGGACGCCCGGGCAGGATACAAGGCCACGGATGACTTCAACCCGGACGGACAAAGAGGCGATGTGCTCCGCGGAAAACTGCGGGTTCAGGACTCCGGTTCGCCCGACGGGACCACTGTCCTGCTCCGCGCGGACTACATCCCCCGGTTCATTCGCGAAATCCACCTCTTTGTCCGCAGCGACCTGGCGTTCTCTGTCGGTCTGGTGGAACCCGCCGACGAGGGGCTGCTCGCCGGATGGTCCATGGAGGTCGCCCGCGCCTACGGCACCGCCGGATACTGGGTGTTGCTCGAAAGCCCCGGCCCCCTGCTCTCCTTCGCGTCCTTCGGTCCCTTGGTGCGGTTTGACTTTGGGGGACCCGTTTCGGAGGACCAGCCCCTTTTTGAAGAGCTCTATGTGGACAACGGGGTCTATGAGGACGAGGTGGCCCTCGACATTGCCGGGTTTGACAACCCCACCAACTAGCCCGCCCGGCGCGCGGAGAAGCGGACGCACCCCCCATGGATTTCTACTGCGGAAAATGCGGCACGGAGTTCGGCGCCGAAGAGGCGCATGTCACCCGGGGACTCTGCCCCTTCTGCGGCGTTTCCCTTGAGTCCACGCCGCCCCCGCCCCGGGGCGCCATTGACGTCACCGCGGAGCCCGTGGCGGGACCGGATCCGGAACCTGTTTGCGGCCCCCCCGCCGCCCCGCTGCGGGACACCCCGCCGCCGCCGCAGGAAGACACGGCTTTCTGGTATTGGCGCGCCTCAACGCAGGACCGTCCCCGGTCCTCCTGCGGGTGCTGCGGGTGCCTGCCCGTGCTGCTGCTTTTCCTGCTCCTGGCACTGCTGCTGTTCTGAGGGGCGTTCTTCAGGCGGTTCGTGCGGCGGCGCAGGCGGCGGGGTCCAGGGCATGCTCCGGCTTGAACTCCTGCACGCGGTGCGCAGCGTCGGGGGGCAGCTCCCGCCGGATCGTCTCCAGGTCCCGGGCGCTCAGCAGCGCGGGGGGCGCGGTGGTGCGGAAATGGTGGGCCACCCCGGAACCGGCGATGAGCCGGATGCTCTCCCGCACGGCGTCCAGGGGGGCTTTCACGCCGGCGAGCAGGTCGTATTTCTCCCGGGGCGCCTTCACGTCCATGGCAACGTAATCCACCAATCCGGCGCGCAGCAGCCGGGCCAGCATCTCCGGTCGGCTGCCGTTGGTGTCCAGCTTCACCAGGAGCCCCAGCGCCTTCACTTTTCCCAGGAAAGCGGGCAGGGCGGCCTGAAGCGTGGGCTCGCCCCCCGTGACCACCAGGCCCTCGATCAGCCCGTGGCGCCGCCTCAGCTCCGCCAGCACAATCTCCTCCGGGACGAGGTCGCGCTCGTCGGCCACCGCGGAAAGCAGGGAGCCGTTGTGGCAGAAGGGGCACCGGAAATTGCACCCCTGGGCGAAGACGATGGCCGCCGTCCTCCCGGGGTAGTCGCTTAGCGTGAACGGTTGAAAGCCCCCGAAACGCATCATTCCCCCCCGAGGACGTAGCGGCTGCGCTGGTGAAACTCGGCGCGTTTTCCGTCATTCCACTGGTCCACGGGACGCAGGTAGCCCACCACCCGCGCGTAGATTTCGGCCTTCTCCCCGCAGAAGGGGCAATGGCTGCGCTCCCCGCGCAGGTAGCCGTGGGTGGGGCAGATCGAGAAAGACGGCGACAGGGTGAAGTACGGCAGGCTGTACTTCGCGCACACGCGCCGCACGAAGGCCCTCACCGCCGCCGGGTCCGCCACCGACTCCCCGAGAAACACATGCAGCACTGTGCCGCCCGTGTACTTCGCCTGCAGCCCGTCCTGGAGCTCCAGCACCTCGAACACATCGCTGGAGTAGTCCACCGGAAGCTGGCTGGAGTTGGTGTAGAACGGCTCGGCCCCCCCGTCCACCGCCTTCTGGTTCGCGAACTGGATGCCGGGGAAGCGTTCGCGGTCCAGCCGTGCCAGCCGGTAGCTGGTCCCCTCGGCCGGCGTCGCCTCCAGGTTGTAGTGGTGGCCCGTCTCCTCCTGGAACGCCGTCAGGCGGTCCCGCATGTGGTCAAGCACGCGGCCCGCAAAAGCCGCGCCCGCCTCGTCGCCGATGCCGCAGCCCATCAGGTTGACGCAGGCCTCGTTCAGGCCGACGAGCCCGATGGTGGAGAAGTGGTTGTGCCAGAAGCTGCCGTGGCGCGCGTGCACGTCGCGCAGGTAGAACTTGGTGTAGGGGTAGAGGCGCTTCGCCGTGAACCCCTCCAGAATGGTCCGCTTCGTCTCCAGGCTTTCCCGCGCGGTGTCCATCAGCCGGTCGAGCTGCTCCAGGAACTCCGCTTCGGTCCGCGAGGTGAAGCCCAGCCGGGGCATGTTGATCGTCACCACGCCGATGGAGCCCGTCAGCGGGTTGGCCCCGAAAAGCCCGCCGCCCCGCTTGTCCAGCGTGCGCAGGTCCAGCCGCAGGCGGCAGCACATGGACCGCGCGTCGTCCGGCGACATGTCGGAGTTCACGAAGTTGGCGAAATAGGGGATGCCGTACTTCGCCGTCACCTCCCACAGCCGGTCCAGCCCCGGGTCGTCCCAGTTGAAGTCCGCCGTGATGTTGTACGTGGGGATCGGGAAACTGAAGACCCGCCCCTTCGCGTCGCCCTCCGAGAGCACCTCCAGGAAGGCCGCGTTGAACAGGTTCATCTCCTCCTGGTAGTCGCCGTAGACGCTTTCCCGCGCCTCGCCGCCGATGATCACGCTCTCCCCGGCGAGGTTCTTCGGCGGCTTCAGGTCGAGGGTGACGTTCGTGAACGGCGTCTGGAAACCCACCCGCGTCGCGACGTTCAGATTAAACACGAACTCCTGAAGCGCCTGCTTCACCTCGGGATAGCCCAGCCGGTCGTGCCGGACAAACGGCGCCAGCAGCGTGTCGAAGTTGCTGAAGGCCTGCGCCCCCGCCGCCTCGCCCTGGAGCGTGTAGAAGAAGTTCACGATCTGCCCCAGCGCCGTGCGGAAATGGCGGGCGGGACTGCTCTCCGCCTTGCCGGGCGCGCCTTTGAACCCGCACCGCAGCAGGTCCTGGAGGTCCCATCCCACGCAGTAGACCGACAGCAGGCCCAGGTCGTGGATGTGCAGGTCGCCCCGGCGGTGCGCCTCGCGGATGCGCTCCGTGTAGATTTTGTTCAGCCAGTAGACCTTGCTCACCTCGCTGGAGACGTAGTTGTTCAGCCCCTGCAGCGAATAGGCCATGTTGCTGTTTTCCTGCACCTTCCAGTCCTGGCGGTCCAGATACCGGTCAATGAGGTCCACATCGGCCTGGTGCACCAGCTCGCGCACCCGCGTGTGCTGGTCCCGGTACAGAATGTACGCCTTCGCGCTCTTCTTGTACGGGGACATCAGCAGCACTTCCTCGACGATGTCCTGGATGCCCTCCACCGTCGGCGTGGCCTGGCCGGCCACCGACTGGTGAAGCGCGAGCACGCGCATCGTCAGCTGCCGGGCCGACTCCACTCCAAACTCCCCCGTTGCCTCGCCCGCCTTCAGCAGCGCCGCCGTGATTTTTGACGGGTCGAAATCCGCCACGCGACCGTCGCGCTTGATGATCCTGGCCTCTTGGGGAAGCGCCGCTTCCAGCCCCGCTAAGTTTCTCCTTGCCGCCGCAGTCTCCATCTGTCGCCTGCCCTCCTTCAGCATGCCCTGATACGTGCAACCCGGACGGGAACGCTTCGCTCAGCCCGTCGCAAACGTCCCGATTTTACCCTCAACCCACCACAAAGTCAAGGGGGTATGGAAAAAACAACCACAACATGATGTGGTAAGCGTCCGCCCGGTCCATCCTCGAATTCGCACCTTTCGCAACTACAAGGACATCAACTGGTTGCGGGTTGCGCGCGGCTGCAAGGGAGAGGGACATTCCCCCAAACGCCAGTTTCGGCGGCGGAGAGCAACACGAAAAAGGGGGAAAAGAAAAAAAAGCCGTTGCAAAATGAGAACGTTTATGCTAAGGTGGTCGCGGGAGGTGTTGTACTCCCACTGGCCGGGTGCCTGGTGACGTGGTAACCGGGAGGGTGGTGGAGGCCCCCTCTGCATGTGTGGGCACCGGGCCGGGAAATGTGTCTTTCATTTTGTGCAAGTGTCCCGAGCTGGGGCAAAAGGAGAGTAATCATGAGTCGCACACGTAAAGGGTTTACGCTGATTGAGTTGCTTGTCGTCATCGCCATCATCGGCATTCTGGCTGCCATCCTTCTTCCGGCGCTCGCCCGGGCGCGCGAGTCGGCCCGCCGGGCCAGCTGCCAGAACAACCTGAAGCAGTTCGGCCTGGTGTGCAAGATGTACGCCAACGAGTCCAAGGGGCAGTCCTTCCCCACCATCATGACCTATGACTGCCAGAACAGCAACACGCCCCCCATCAACAAGTCTTTCGCCATAAACGCCTTCCAGGTGTATCCGGAGTACCTGACGGATCCGGCCGTGGCCATTTGCCCGTCCGACCCGATGAACAAGGGCGTCGAGGGGACGTTTGAAGAGGCGCACCGGTCCGGCCACACGCAGCTTTGGAACGGGTCGGCCTATGAGCCCCTTCCGGCCGATGCCGAGACGCGTTTCTTCCCCTGCGAGCTGGACAGCAGCAGTTGCAGTTATCTGTACATGGGCTGGGCGCTCCACCTCCCGGGCGTCACGGACGACCCGCACGTCTTCACGTCCACTGATTCCGGTGCGCTGTTTAGCGAAATCGCGACATACTTCGCCACGAAGCCGGGCCTTGATCCCGACCTCGTGGCCGGGCTGAGCGCCATCCTTATGAACCTCGTGCAGGTGGTCCAGAACACGAACCCCGCCGATCTCGACCAGGTCAGCGAGGACATGGAGCTGAGCCTGCCCAGCGGCCGCAAGATGACCGTCTACCGTTTCCGCGAGGGCATTGAGCGCTTCTTCATCACGGACATCAACAACCCCGGCGCCAGCACGCAGGCCCAGAGCTCGCTCGCCATCATGTCCGACACCATTTCCAACGACTCCAGCGACGAAAACTCGTTCAACCACGTCCCCGGCGGCTCGAACGTCCTCTACATGGACGGCCACGTCGAGTTCCTGCGCTACCCGAGCGGGTGGCCGGTCAGCCCGCTGGCCGCCGGCGTGATGGGCGCCTTCTAAGGCTCCCCTTGTATTCTGGTCCGGACAAATGAACCTGCGGGCGGGGGAAGCCACACGGCTTTCCCCGCCCGCTTTTTTTCGGAGTCCCCCAAAGACGGTCTCCTTTCCGTCTCTTCCTGCTACAATTGCTCTGCAAGGAGAGTGACAGATGAGCGGTACTGTGGTAGTGGCCCCGTTGTTGATGCCCGAAGTGCTTTCTCTGCTTTTCGGGGCGAACGCCGCCTTCTCGGCTGCGGCGGGAATGGGAATTGGCGCGGGGGCCGTGCTCAAGGAGTGCATTAAGGCGGCCGAGGCCAAACGGGAGCGCGAGAAGGCGCAGTTGCGTGAATGGCTGGCCTTCCGGGAGCGGGTGATGGCTGCGACCGAAATGGCCCGGGCTCTCGAGGGGGATGTCGAAGCTTCAGAGCAGAAACTGCAGCACATGGTTCTCTCAGGGGCCAAGGCGTTGCATGCGGGCGGCGACGGCGGCGGGCCGGCCCTCCGCGCGGCGGCCCATCGGGCGCTGGGTGCGGAGCGGATGGCGGCTTCGGAGGCCCGCGCCCTGCTGGCGGGGATGACGGAGGCGCTGGACGCGTTTCCCGAGCCCTACCGCCACGCGGCGGGGAACCCCTGGGAACGTCTGTCCGGACAGATCGCCGCCGTGCTTGCGCGTCTGGACCGGGGGGAAACACTGGAGCGGGAGGAGCTGGAGACGCTGCGGGAAACGGTGCGGCTGAGCCTCTCCGACTTCCTGGAGGGGATGCGCCGCCGCCGGGAGCGCGCCGCAGAGCTGCACGCCCGCATGGAGAAGGCGCTGGACGCGGTGCTTTTCTACCAGGGGGCCGTGGAGGCGCTGGCGGACGAGGAGTTCGCGCGGTACTCGGCGGAACTCGCCACCATGGAACGGCAGATTTTGTCCCTGTGCGCCGCCGACGCGGTGCCGGAGGGCGCGCTGGACCCCGTGGAGCGGCGTCTGGACACCCTTCGCGGGGAGATAGACAAGGCGGCGGTGCGCCACGCCCAGCGGCGGGGGCTGTCGGAGTCCGTCACGCGCAATCTGGAGGAGATGGGCTACCAGTCCATGCAGGCCTTCCAGCCCGACCCCAACGGCCTCCTGCACCGCGCGCTGTTCCGGATTCCGGGGGGCGAGGTGGTCCAGGTGGGGCTGCACCAGAACTTCCAGCTCGCCTTCGAGGTGCTGCACGAGCGCCCCGCCGGGGCCGACCCCAACGCCCCCTTCACGCTGGACGAGCTGGCCAGACTGTCGCGGCAGGAGGGGCTCTGGTGCGGCGACATGCACCGGCTGATCCGGCGGCTTGTCGCGGAGGGCTACCAGTACGCCGTGTCCTACGAGCAGCCCCTGAAGGAGACCAGCATCCGCGTGTCCGTGGTGGAAAGCGCGGAAGATGTCCTGGACCAGGCGGACGCCGCCCCCGAATCCCGCCGCATGGAGCTGTGACCGGCGCCGCCGCCGGTCAGTCCGCGACGTCCTCCGGCAGCTCCACCATCTCTCCCGGCTTGACCACCAGCAGCTTTCCGTTCCGGGACAGGGTGAGTTTCTGCATGGTGCTGCTGTACTCCGCCGCTTTCCATCCGGCGTGGATGTTGTCCCCGAGCACCCCGTCAATCTCCCGAATCCGCCCGCTGGGCAGGAGCAGCGTGATTCGGAAACGCGGCGGGTCGCCCTCCTTGTGAAACACCCCGCGCAGGGTCATTTCCGCCACGGGGGCGGGGGGCGGCGGGGGCGCAGTGGCCTGCGGCGGCTCTTCGGGGGCGGGAACCGCCTCGGCGACGGGTTCGGGAAACTCTGCGGATTCCTGCGGCGGCGCGCCAGGCGAAACCGGCGCCGTTACGGGAACGGGATTGGCTGCGGGAACTTCCGGAGCGCGCGGCGCGGGGGGAACGGGGCTTTCCGGCGCCGGGTCGGGGAGGGTTTCAGCGGTGGCGGCCGCCACCGGGACCGGACCGGCCTTGTCTGCGGGTGCCATCCCGCCCGCAGTGAAGGCGCCCGCGCACAACACGGCGGAGACCGCCACGGCCAGGATGAGTTCGCGCGGGCGGGCGGGCCACCACACCGCGGCCAGGGCGGCCGCGCTGGCGGCAAAGGCCAGCATTGCAACCGCAACCCACGCGGAAAGGGCCGGAGTCCCGTCCGACGCCATGCCCAGATCGGCCCCCCATACCAGGCCCTGGGCCGCCAGAATGCCCGCGAGGACGGCGCCCCGCACCATGCGGTTCCGCAGCACGGGCACCGCTGCGGAGGCAAACGCCATCACGAGCGCGGAGAGGGCCACCGTGCCGGAGGGCGCATACGCGCCGCCGCCTGCGGTCGTGGAAAACAGGGGCACGGAAAGCACCAACAGCAGCACCGCCGCCGCGTAGGCGGGCAGGGCCTCCACCGCCACCTCCGCGACCGCCTTTCGGGAATCCAGCCTCCGGAAGAGGGTGGGCTGCGCCAGAGGCAGGTCCGCCGAGGATTCTGCGTCCAGCGCCGCGCGAATCCAGCCGCGCAGCCGCCGCATGTCGTCCAGGGTGCGGCGCAGCTCCCGGGCCGCGCCCTCGTCCGTCTTGTCCGCGGGAAGCTGAAGCCGCGCCTCGACGGCCGCCCGGTCCGCGTCAAAATCCCGCAGCATCTCCTCCAGCCGCGCGCGGCGGAACGCCGCCTCGGCGCGGACACGCGCCATGTCCGCAGCGGCGGACTGCTCCGCCGCGGCCAGCGCCGCCCCGGACTGGGCGGAGTCGGCGCCCATCCGTCGGCACTCCCGGAGCCTGTGCGCCGCTCGGTCCTGCGCCTCCAGCGCCTCTCCCAGCCGGCCCACATGGTGCGGAATCAGCGGATCGGCGACCGGCACCGGCGCGCTCAGGCCCAGGTCGGAGCTTTCCAGGTCAATGTCGTCCAGCGTCACCGCAACCGGTCCGCCGAGGGAGAGCGTGTCGCGGCAGGCCAGCCAGCCGCGCAGGTTCTGCCGGTGGCGTTCGAGGGCCTCGCGCCGGGCGCGAAACTCCCAGACGGTGGCGTAGAACTGGTCATAGGACAGCTCGCCGGTGCGGAATTTCAGCGTGGCCAGCGCGGTCCCCTCCAGCAGGGCGACCAGGCGCTCCGTCGCGTCAAAGAGCGCCGACTTGAGCCGCTGCTCGTGCCGTTCGCGGATGCTCGCCAGGATACGGCGGTAGGATTCGAGCGTGGCCTGATCGGGACCCGTGCGGCCCTCGGCCGGCTCCCGCATCCGCAGCTCCACCAGCTCCACGCAGGAGGCCACCCGGCGCAGCGGTTCCAGAATGTCCAGGGGAACAGCGGGAAGCGCCGCGTCCGAGCGCGCGCGGTCGGAAACCTCCGAGCGGATCGAGGGGTCCCGCGAACCGGTCTGTTCCCGAACCCGCTCCGCGGGCGGCGCGGGCGGCTTCGCAGGCTGCGGGGCCGGCGGCGGGGTGGCCGGTTTAGCCTCGGCCGGAACGGGGCGCGTCCGCTCACCGGGCGCGCGCTGCCATTCCGGATGGTCCGGGAGGCGCACCTCCTCCGCGTCCGCCGGCAGTTCGTCCAGCCGCGGCGTCCAGAACTTCCGGTGGCAGGAAACGCACCGCCCCGGAAGGCTTTCCACGGCGGGATGCACCCGCATCTTCTGCCCGCAGGAGCAGAACAGCCTGACTTCCCTTGGCGACGCCGATCCCATGTTCTCCGTCCTCCTGCGCGGCCCCCGAATCTTGCCGCGCCCGCGCATTCTCTCCGTTCCATCGCACCCGGTGGCCTTTCGCGCCCCACGCCGTGCCCCCGGCACCGGACGGCCACCATTCTATTGGCAATTATAGCAGTAAAGGCAACAATCTGGTAGCCTGATGAAAACACCGCACAGGCCGGAAGAGCCGTCTTGCAGGGCAATCGCACTAAAATCCGCGGACACCTTCTGGATGGAGTGCGTACATTGCCCTTTGTCCGACATCTTCAACGCTGAAAGCGTTGCCGAATATGGCCCAGGCCAGGCCGCCGCCCGAAGGGCCAGGCCTGCCCTGGGGTGCCCGCGCAGAACAACCATGCCCCAACGGGGCAGCCGAAATTACGGCGGGGGGTGCCGCGACGGCCTTGGGGAAACGCGCGGCCACCGTCGTTTTTCGTGTGCCCCCGCGCGGGCAAGCCCACGCGAAGAAAGGCGGCAGCAA
>JAAYBR010000095.1 GCA_012730045.1 Candidatus Hydrogenedentota bacterium
CGCTGTACGACTCCGTCACCGCGCCAAGCGTCAGGCCCGCGCCCGTGAGCGCCGCCTCGGCGGCGGCCTGCGTCAGGCCGACCACGTCGGGCACGGCCACCGGCTCGGGTCCCAGAGAGACTTCAATGTCCACCGCCGTGTTCGGAAGCACTTCCGTGCCCGCCGCAGGCGTCTGGCTCATCACCTGGCCCGCCGGGACGGTGTCGCTGTACGACTCCGTCACCGCGCCAAGCGTCAGGCCCGCGCCCGTGAGGGCGGCCTCCGCGGCGGCCTGCGTCAGGCCGACCACGTTCGGAACCGCCACCGGCTCAGGCCCCAGGGATATCACCACGTTGACCGCATCGCCGGCGCCCGCTGCGGCGCCCGCCGCGGGATCCTGGCTGATGATCTCTCCGGCGGGAACCGCGTCGCTGTAAACCGAAGTGACGGTTCCCAGGATGAGGCCCGCGCCCGTGAGTTCGGTTTCCGCCTGCTCAAGCGTCATCCCGGCGAGATTGGGCACGCTGATCACGTCGCCGACCACCACCTGAATCTCCGTGCGGGCGACTTCCACACCCCCGGAGAGGGCGGCGAGATAGACCGTGTACACGCCCGGCACGTTCGGGTCGAAGCCCGTGTAGTTGCCATAGCCGTACTCGGTGAGGTCCATGTTCAGGAACTCGTAGTTGGCGGCGTTCTGCACGATGTTGGCCGAGGCCAGCAGCGTGGTGTAGTCCGCGGGCGTCGCGGCGGTGAGGCCGGGATGCTGCTGCGTGTAGACGCCGAAGGCGTGGTCGGGCACGCCCAGGGTGTTGAAGAGCCCGTTGTCGCTGATGGGGTCAAACACCAGCCAGTTGCCCGTGCCTGCGGGGTCGAAGTCAATGCCCGCCTCGAAGGTGTAGTCGGCGAGGACGGAGGACGGGGTGCCGTCGCGGTCCGTGTCGTCCGTGTTCACCGCGAAGGCGACGCTCCAGACCGGGGTGGTCTCGGACGCCCAGGAGGGGTGCGGCAGCGCGAGGTTCGGCGTCCCGGTCGGGAAGCTGTACGTGCCGTCGCCGTTGCTGTTGAAGATGTTCTGCGGCTGGTTGTTCGCGTCGAAGCGCAGCTGGGCGCGCAGGCCCAGCTCCACGCCGTCGCCCCGGCCGACCGTGAACGCGCCGTTGGCGTTGCCCGACCCGAAGAGCATCTGCATCGGGTCGTTCGGGCCGACGCTGATGTCGCCGAAGGTGACGGGCTCCGGCTCGAAGGGCGGCTGCGGCCCCGCGGAAACGACGAGGTTGACGGCCTGGCCGGCGGTCATCACCGTGTCGGGCGCCGGATCCTGGCTGACCACGTCGCCGGCGGGCACCGTGTCGCTCCAGTGCAGGTCGGTCGTGCCGACGACCAGGCCCGCGCCGGTGATGGCGGCGGCGGCGTCCGCCTCCGCCAGGCCGACCACGTCGGGGGCGAGAATCGGGTCGCCGACCAGAATCTGGATCTCCGTGCGGGCGATCTCCACCCCGCCATCGAAGGCGGCCAGGTAGACGTTGTAGACACCCGGCTCGTTCGGGTCAAACCCGGAGAAGTCTCCGTAGCCGTACTCGGACAGGTCCAGGTTCATGAACTCGACGTTGCCCGTGTTCTGGGCAATGTTGCACGTCGCAATCGCCGCCGCGTAGTTCGACGGGGTTGTGGCGATGATGCCCGGGCTCTGCTGGGTGTACAGGCCGAGGGCATGGTCGGGCACCCCGAGGGTGTTGAACAGCCCGTTGGAGCTGATCGGGTCGAAGACCAGCCAGTTATCCGTGCCCGCGCTGGGGTCGAAATCCACCCCCAGCTCGTAGGTGTAGTCGGCGAGAGTGGCGGCCGGCGTGCCGTCGCGGTCCTCGTAATCTGTGTTCACGGCCAGCACGACGTTCCACACCGGGGTGGTCGTGGTCGCCCAGGGCGGACGCGGCAGCGACAGGTTCGGCGTGCCCGTGGGGAAGCTGTAGGTGCCGTCGAAATTGTTGTTGTAGATGTCGCGGGGCTGGTTGTTCGCGTCAAAACGCAGCTGGCCGCGCAGGCCGACCTCGACGCCGCCGCCCCGGCCGACGGTGAAGGAACCGTTGGTCCCCGCGCCGTAGAGCATGCGCATCGGGTCGGACGGACCCTCGCTGATGTCGCCGAAGGTGACCGGCTCGGGCTCAAAAGGCGGCTGCGGCCCGGCGGAGACCACCAGGCTCACCGCCTGGCCGGCCGCCATGACCGTGCCGGCGGCGGGGTCCTGGCTGACCACCGCGCCCACCGGAACCGTGTCGTTCCAGTGGTTCGCGACGGTGCCCACGGCGAACCCGGCGGCGGTGATGGCCGCCGCCGCATCGGCCTGCGGGAGACCGACCACGTCGGGCGCGGTCGCCGCGGCGGTGCCCACAACCACCTGGATTTCCGTGCGGGCGACTTCGGCGCCGTCATCGAAAGCCGCCAGGTAGATGGTGTAGACACCCTCCTGGTTCGGGTCAAACCCGGAATAGTCGCCGTAGCCGTACTCGGTGAAGTCCGAGTTGAAGAACTCGGCGTTCGCGGCGTTCTGCACGATGTTGGTGGAGGTCAGCAAAGCCTCATAGTCCGGAACAGTCGCCGCGGTGAGCCCGGGGCTCTGCTGGGTGTAGAGGCCGAAGGCGTGGTCCGGCACCCCGAGAACGTTAAACATGCCGCTGGAGCTGATCGGGTCGAAGGCCAGCCAGTTGCCGGTGCCCGGAGACGGGTCGAAGTCTATGCCGACCTCGTAGGTGTAGTCGGCCAGCGTGGCGGCGGGGGTGCCGTCGCGGTCGTCGAAGTCCGTGTTCACGGAGAAAACCACGTTCCACACCGGCGTGGTGGCGGCGGCCCAGTCGGGATGCGGCAGGGCCAGGTTCGGCGTGCCGGGGGCGAAGGTGTAGACCCCCGCCCCGTCGTAGTTGAAGATGTTCGCCGGGTTGTTGTTCGCGTCGAAGCGAAGCTGGGCGCGCAGGCCGAGCTCCACCCCGGCGTTCCGGTCCACCGTGAAGGCGCCGTTGATCATGCCGCTGCCCGGCAGAAGCTGCTGCGGGTCGGAGGGGCCCGTGCTGATGTCGCCGAAGGTGACCGGCTCGGGGATCACATAGGGCTCGGGGCCCGAGGAGAGCACCACGGAGACCGCGCCGCCGGGCACCATCTCGGTGCCGGGGAGCGGGGTCTGGCTGATCACAGCGCCGACGGGCACCGTGTCGCTGTGGGCGTAGTTGACCGTACCCAGCGTCAGCCCGAGCGCCGCGAGGGCGGTCTCGGCCTCGGCGCGCGCCATGCCGGTCACGTTCGGGGCGACCAGCGGATTCTCGATGATGACGCGGATTTCCGTGCGGGCGATCTCCACGCCCCCGTCAAAGGCGGCGAGGTAGACAGTGTAGACACCCTCCTGGTTCGGGTCGAAAGTGGAAAAGTCGCCCATCCCGTATTCGGTGAGGTCCATGTTGACGAACTCGGGGTTCGACGTGTTGTGCAGGATGTTCGTGGAGGACAGCAGGGCCGCGTAGTCCGGCCCGGTCGCCGCGGTCAGGCCCGGGCTCTGCTGCGTGTACAGGCCGAAGGAGTGGTCCGGCACGCCCAGCACGGCGAAGAGGCCGCTGGGGCTGACCGGGTCAAAGCGGAGCCAGTTGTCCGTGCCCTCGGGGTCGAAGTCAATGCCGACCTCGTAGGTGTAGTCGCCGAGCACGGCGGACGGCGTGCCGTCACGGTCCTCAAAGTCCGTGTTGATGGCGTAGGTCACGTTCCACACCGGCGTGGTCGTCGTGGCCCAGTCGGGGTGCGGCAGGGCCAGGTTCGGCGTGCCCGCCGGAAACCGGTAGGTGCCGTCGTTGTTGCTGTTGAAAATGTTCCGGCTGTTGTTGTTCTCGTCGAAGCGGAGCTGGGCGCGCAGGCCGAGCTCCACGCCGTTCCCGCGGCCCACGGTGAAGGCGCCGTTGATGTTGCTGCCGTAGAGCATGGTCTGCGGGTCGGACGGCCCGGTGCTGATGTCGCCGAAGGTGACCGGCTCGGGGATGTAGACGGGCTCGGGGCCGGAGGAGAGGATCAGGATGACCTCCTGGCCCGGCTCCAGCTCGGTGCCCGACGGGGGAATCTGCCCGATCACCGTGCCTGCGGGAACCGAGGCGTCGTATTGGTAGGCGGGCGGGCCAACCGTCAGCCCCGCGTCCAGAATGGCCTGCTCGGCCTCCTCCCGCGTGTCGTTGATGACGTTGGGCGCGATCGGGGGATTCCCCACGATGACCTTGATGGAGGAGCGGGCGATCTCGGTCGCGCCGGAGAACACGGCGAGGTAAATGTCGTACACGCCGTCCACATTCGGGTCAAAACCGGAATAGTCCCCCATCCCGTAGGACGTGAGGTCCATGTTGATGAACTCGGGGTTCGTGGTGTTCTGCGTGATGTTGAAGGCGTTCAGGGCGTCCAGATAGCCCTGGGAGGTCGTGGCGATGACGCCCGGGCTGGCCTGGGTGTACAGGCCAAACGCGTGGTCCGGAACCCCCATGACGCCCAGCAGGCCGTTCTCACGGATCGGGTCAAACCGCAGCCAGTTGTCCGTGCCGTCGGGGTCGAAGTCCATCCCGACCTCGTAGGTGTAGTCCGTAAAGACCGACCCCGGCGTGCCGTCCCGGTCCTCGTGGTCCAGGTTGACCGAGAAGGTGACGTTCCAGACCGGCGTCGTGATGGTGGCCCAGTCCGGATGCGGCAGGTCGAGGTCCGGCGTTCCCGTGGGGAACGTGTAGGTGCCGTCCCCGTTGCTGTTGTAGATGTTCTGGGGCTGGTTGTTCGCCCCAAAGCGGAGCTGCGCCCGCAGGGCCACCTCCACCCCGTTGCGGCGGTCCACCGTGAACCCGCCGTTCTCCCCGGAGCCGTAAAGCATCCGGGTGTCGCCGAACGTGGCGTTGTCGTCAAACGACAGCGCGGCGGCAGCGCCGCCCCCGCCCAGCATTCCCAAAAACACCAATCCGGTCAGCAGCAGGGAACTCTTCCGCATCTCGTCATCCTCCGTATTCTCTGTGTCCGTCGCGTCCACGCCATCCGCCGGGAACCTCCGGCGGAATCCAGAAACGAACCGGCCGCCCTGTGGCGGCCGGGGCTTTCCTTTTCACTGTCGCGCCATCCGCGCCGCGTCCCTCCGGCACCTGCGGGCGGCGAGCCCTCCTGCGCCGCCCAGCAGCGCGCACAGAAGGCCGAGACCGGCCCCTCCCGCCGCGGGCAGCCTGGGCGCCTCGCCCTTGGACACCACCAGGTTCACCGCCACGCCGACGGGCACCTCCGTGCCGGCTGCGGAAACCTGGGAGAGCACCGTGCCCGCGGGGAACGTGCTGAACTCCTCCGTCACCGTGCCGAGCAACAGCCCGGCGGCCTCCAGGGCGGTTTGGGCCTCGGCAAGGGTCATGCCGATCACCTCCGGCGTCTGCACGGTGGAGGCGCCCACCAGAATGGTGATTTCCGAGCGGGCCACCTCGACGCCGCCGGAAAACGCGGCGATGTACACGTCGTACACGCCGGGCTCATTGGGGTCGAAGCCGGAATAGTCGCCAAAGCCGAAGGCGCGCAGGTCCAGGTTGATGAACTCCACGTTGGACGTGTTGTGCGCGATGTTCATCGTGCCGATCGCGTTCATGTAGTCCGGCAGGGTGGTGGTCACGATGCCCGGACTCTGCTGGGAGTAAAAGCCTAAGGCGTGGTCGGGCACCGCAAGCTGGAAGAACAGGCCGTTGCCGTTGATCAGGTCAAACTTCAGCCAGTTGTCCGTGCCCGCGGACGGGTCAAAATCCACCGCCATCTCGTAGGTGAAGTCGGACAGCACGGCGGACGGCGTGTCGTCCCGGTCCTCGTGGTCGCTGTTGATGGCGAAGACCACCGACCACACGGGCGTGGTCTCGCTCGCCCACTCGGGATGCGGCAGGGCAAGGTTCGGCGTGCCCGTGGGGAAACTGTAGGTGCCGTCACCGTTGCTGTTGTAGATGTTCTGGGGCTGGTTGTTCACCCCGAAACGAATCTGGCCGCGCAGCCCCAGCTCCACCCCGTTCCGGCGGTCCACCGTGAACCCCCCGTTGGTCCCGCTCCCGTAAAGCATGCGCTGCGGGTCGGACGGGCCGGTGCTGATGTCCCCGAAGGTCACGTCCTGGTCGTAAAGCAGCGCCTCCGCGCCGCCCGCCAGAAACAGAACAAAAAACACCCCCGCAAAAAACGCAACGCTCTTTCCGTTCACTGTACGTTCGCCCCATGGTTGTCGAAGTCAACAACACCTGCCGTGGCGGCGTCTGCCCGCGGTCCCCCGCAAACGCAACCACCCTCTGGATGCTCTGAGACTCCGTCGTCCTGACGTCAACGCTACACGCCCCGCCACCTCACCGCCCAAACCTTGCCCCTAACTGTACCACCATCCCCCCCGCATGCGCAAGGGCTTTTTGCCACTAATAAATTTTTTTCCTAATAGTGTGCGCGCTGCCCAGATGTCGCCCAATGGAAAAATGTTGCATACAAGAGAGGCGCGACCCTTCGAATAGGTGCGTCCAATGATGCAGGCGCGGGGGGGGGCGCTCAAAACGGCGGCGGGGTGAAAGGGGTCCGTTCACCCATGGGATGTGGAGAACCCGGGGCCTTCCGGCAAGAGATTGCCGCGGCGGCCCGGGGCGGTCGCCTCGCAACGACCGTAAGAACGCACGTCATCGCGAAGAAGCGCAGCGACTGCGGCGATCTCGTGCCCGCCGCAGCTTCGGTTCTCAAGAGGTCTTGTCCGGCGGTCAGGGAGACACGCGGACATTGACACGCGGCGGCGTCCCGGATATGATGACACGGGTTTTGACAACGGCAAGGAAAGGGATATTCTCCATGGACAGCACGATGCGGCGGCGGGCGTTTCTCCAGACAGCGGCGGTGGGCGCGGGACTGATGGTGCTCCCCAGCGGCGCCCTCTTCGGCGCGGAGACGCCGAACAGCAAACTGAACATCGCCCTCGTCGGCGCGTACGGCCGGGCCATCGCGCACTATGACGGCCTCGCGAAGGAGAACGTCGTCGCCATCTGCGACGTGAACGAGGAGCACCTCGACTTCGCCGCCGAGAAGTTCCCCAAGGCGAAGCGGTATGTGGACTGGCGCAAGTGCCTCGACCAGAAGAACCTCGACGCCGTGGTCTGCTGCACCGCCGACCACACCCACGCCTTCGTCGCGACCTGGGCCATGAACCGCGGGCTGCACGTCTACTGCGAGAAGCCCCTGGCCAACTCCGTGGAGGAGGCCCGCATGGTCCGCGCCACTTACCTCAAGAACAAGGGGAAGCTGGCGACCCAGGTCGGCACGCAGCGCCACTCCCACGAGAACTACAACCGCGTTCAGGAACTCATCCGCGACGGCGCGGTGGGCGAGCTGAAGTCCGTCTGCGCCTGGGGCGACCGCCAGATCCGCCGCCCCGGCTACCCCGCGGGCCAGGGCAAGCCGCCGAAGAACCTCCACTATGACCTGTGGATCGGGCCAGCGCCCTTCCACCCCTACAGCCCCGAATACTTCTCCGGCGAGCCCGGCGCCAACTGCCTCCAGTGGAACATGTACTGGGACTTCGGCTCGGGACAGGTCGGAGACATGGGCAGCCACACCATGGACATTGTCTGGAACGCCATTGAGGCGGGCCTGCCGGTCACCGCCGAGGGCACGGGCGACCCCTTCAACCCCGAGGTGACCCCCGTCGCCCTCACCATGACCTGGGACATTCCGGCCAACGACTGGCGCCCCGCGATCCCCGTCTCCTGGTACCAGGGCGGCGCGATGCCCAATGCGCCCGCGGACTATGTGAACCTCGCCAAGATCAACCACGGGGCCATGTTCAAGGGCACCAAGGGCACCCTTGTCTCCCATTTTGAGCGGCGCTTCCTCATCCCCAACGACGAGGACGGCGACCTCACCTACTACACCCCGCGCGCAAAAGATGCGCTCCTGCCGCCCGTCGGAAACTTCCAGTACGAGTGGTTCAACGCCTGCAAGGGGAACCTCAAGACCTCCTGCGACTTCGACTACGCGGGCAAGATGATCGAGATGATGATGCTCGGTCTTGTCGCCTACCGCGCGGGGAAGAAGATTGACTACGACGGCGCCAGCGGCACCGTCACCAACTCCCCCGAGGCGCAGGCCCTCCTCGCCCGTGAATACCGCAAGGGCTGGAAGCTGAACGGATAGGCGATGCCGCCCGTTACTTGTCCTTGGGCAGGTAGGAAAAGCACTCGCCCCAGGCCATGAGGACGGCGCGGGGCAGCGCGTCGCCGAGGCGCGGGTAGGTCAGCCAGTAGGGCTCGCGGTGGTCGAGGGTGTGGCCAAGCTCGTTCTCGTGCCCCGGAATGACGACGGCGGGGCGGAATCCCGCGACGACCCGGGGAAGGTCCGGCGACCAGCAGTTGGGCAGGAGCACATCCACGCGCCGCGATTCCCCCGCCTTGTCTATCCACGCGAAGTCGGCGTCGTTGGACTGGTCGCCCGTGTGGGCGAAGGCCAGGCCGCCGGGCGTGGTGACCAGCACCACGTTGTTCTCCAGCGCCTTGCCCTGGTGCCCGGGAAAGGTGACCACCTCCAGGCGCACGGTGCCGCCCCGCACCGGCAGGGGCATGGCGGCCCCGGCGTCCCGCGAGGGGCGCGTCAGTCCGGCGGCGAAGGGCGCGTCGTCCCACAGGTCTCCCGGCACCACGACGGGCTTCCCCGCGCGGACGAAGGCCTCCGCCACGGCGGGGTCGGCGTGGTCGTCGTGCAGGTGGCTGATGAAGAGGACGTCGCACTCCCGGGCGAAGTCCGCGACAACGTCTTCGGGCAGGCGGAATCCCTCCTTTTCCAGATGCGCGCCCGTGACGACGTCAAACGCGAGGGTTGCCCCGACGGTCCGCACGATGAACCCGTGGTTGTAGAGCCGCCAGATCCGCGCGCCCTCCGTCACCGGCCCGCTTTTGAGGGCGTCGGCGACGCCCCGGGTGCGG
The DNA here is from genome assembly GCA_012730045.1 of Candidatus Hydrogenedentota bacterium. Taxonomy (NCBI): domain Bacteria; kingdom Pseudomonadati; phylum Candidatus Hydrogenedentota; species Candidatus Hydrogenedentota bacterium. The sequence continues at coordinate 8,946 of JAAYBR010000095.1, forward strand.
TCCCTGAAAAAGGCCTGCACGGCGGGCTGCTCCGGCGCGTCGGGCTCATGCAGGAGGGTGTCCAGCAGGAGCAGCGCCGTGCGCCGCTCGGGAACCCCGCCGGGGGCGGGGGGAACCCTGCTTAGCGTTTCCCCGACGGACTCCAGGGCCAGATGCCGCTGGCGGTCGAGAAACCCGGGGATGTCCCCCCACCAGTTGGGCCGCTCCCCGTCGGGCGGCGCGCAGACCGCCCCGGCGCACATTCCCAGGGCCACCAGGGAACCCGTCATCTGCCAGGCCATGCCGCTCATGATGCACATCCTCCAGTCGGACACTTGCCGTCCGGCGGTCAGACCTCGTCCTTGCCCTCGCCGAGGAGGGCGTCCACAAACTGGCGCGCGTCGAAGGGCTGAAGGTCCTCGGCGGACTCGCCGACGCCGATCATCACGATGGGGATGCCGAGCTGCTTCTGGATCGCCACGGCCATGCCGCCGCGGGCGGTGCCGTCGAGCTTGGTGAGGATCACGCCGGTCACGTCGAGGGCCTCGGTGAAAATCTTCGCCTGCTGGAGGCCGTTCTGCCCCGTGGTCGCGTCGAGGACCAGCAGCACCTCGTGGGGCGCGCCGGGCAGGCGCTTGCGCACCACGCGCTGGATTTTCTTCAGCTCCTCCATCAGGTTCACCTTGGTGTGGAGCCGTCCCGCCGTGTCAATCAGCACGTTGTCCACCCCGCGCGCCACCGCGGCGTCCACGGCCGCATAGGCGACCGCCGCCGGGTCCGCGCCCTCCTTCTCCCGGACAATCTCGGCGCCCGTGCGCTCGGCCCAGATGGCCAGCTGGGCGCAGGCCGCCGCACGAAAGGTGTCCGCCGCGCCCAGCAGGACGCTGCGCCCCTGCCCGCGCAGTTTCTGGGCCAGCTTGCCCGCCGTGGTCGTCTTGCCCGAGCCGTTCACCCCGGCGATGAGGGTCACATGCGGCTCCCCGGCCGCCGCCCAGGTGACCGCGCGCCCGTCGCCCTCCATCAGGCTGACCATCTCCGCCTTGAGCAGGCCGTACAGCTCGTCCGGCGTGGCCAGGCCGCGCTCGCGGACCAGGCGCCGCATGTCGGCCACGATCTGGAGCGTGGTCTCCACGCCGAAGTCCGCCTCGATCAGCGTCTCCTCCAGTTCCTGGTAGACCCCCTCGTCCAGGCGGTCGCGCCCGGCGAAGACGCGCCGCACGCCGCCGACCAGGGAGTTCCTGGTCTTGCCGAGCCGTTCGCGCAGTCTCGCAAAAAAGCCGCCAGAAGCCATGAATCTCGTCTCCGGAATGGGTTGCTCAAAGGGGCGCGCCGGACACGGGCCGCCCGCATGCAGGGGGCGAGTGTAGCACACGCGGAAGGGTCCGGGTCAGTAGGCGGCCCGGAGGGAATAGGCCACCGCCTGATAGGTGCGCTCGTTGAAATCAACACCGGCCATGATGGCGAAGCCGCCGTCGGGGTTCGCCGCGAGCGCCCCGAATCCCGCGTAGTAGCTGTCGTTGCGGCGGATGCCCACATCGGTCCATTCGGCGCGGAAATGACCCGCTTGGGCATCCTTCCGGCCCATGCCGCGGACCTCGGACCCGTCCAGAAGACGCGCCGCGAAGAAGTATTTGTCCCCCTCCATCTTCACCACGGCGCCGCCGATGAAAGTCATGCTGGTGCCCAGGCGCTCGTACAGCGCAAAGGTCCCCTCCGGCGCCGGGTTGGCCGCCGGATTGAGGCGCACTGTCTCCGCCTGGCTGGCCGTGGGAAAACTGTCGTTCAGGCTGCGTTCCAGCGCCGCGTACACCGCGGCATCGGCGCCGTCCCAGAAGACAAAGGGCCGCAGCGTGACCGTCGGCGCGCCCCCGTTTTCGGGCACCGAGGTGAGCCGCGCGGAGAAGCCGGAAATGTTGATGCCCAGCCACAGTACAAACAGCAGCCCCAGCACGGTGACGGCGCCCACGAGGAAGGTGCGCCGCTCCTTCGACTTCCCCTCCCCCGCCATCATCGTGTCGGCGGCAAGACGCATCAGGCGCTGGTCGCGCAGGTTGTTGCCGCAGTAACGGCACAGGAGCGTCCCCTCGGGGTTCTCCTTGCCGCACTGACTGCACACCGCGTCAGCGTCTATGGTCTCTTTATACTCTTGTGCGAATGGGTCCTGGGCCATGTCTCTGCATCCCGCATCTTACGCGTATTTTCGCATATTGCCTTCCAATTGTCCAGATATTTTTCAGGGTTTCCTGAAAAATACATGCGTATTCTGCGCTTTTCAAACAAAAATGTCAACTATCCGCGGCGCAGGAGCCGCACCCGGCCCGCACGGCGGCGGTGAACCTGCGGCGGCGGCGCGTCGGAATCGGCCCCCTGAAGGGGGGCCTCCCCCGGCTGTGACGGCGCGGGAACCGCCACGGGAAGAGACGCGAACAGCGCATCGTTGGCCCGGGGCAGCACGGTGATCCGGTTCTCCGGCCCGTCATCGTCGAGGCTGTCGCGGCGCTTGTCCCGGCGTGCGTTGGGCACCAGCGAATACCCGATGATGTCGCCCAGATCCAGCAGGAGCGCCAGAATGAGGAAGAAAATCTCCTTGAAACCGACCGTCTTCACATCCATCAACTTGGCGAACACGGCGAACAGGGGGCTTTCGGTCTTGACAAGTTCAGGCAGGGGAACACCGGTGACGGCGGCGAGGTCCTTGATGATCACCCGCAGCTCGGCCTGGTTCTTGTCAATCTCCTCCAGCGAGGTCGGGCGGGCCGCGCGCAGCAGCTCATCCGCCTTGTCCTTGGTGAGCAGCCCCGCCTCCACCGCCTGCATCTCCACCTCCGTCTCCCTGGAGAGGATGGTCAGGTTGTATTCCTCCTGCCGCGCATACTGGCCGTACCCGGCGGGCGCCTTGCGCAGCCCCCGCTTTTCGGCTTCCAGCTCCCCCTCCTGCTTCGCGACCCCCTTGAGGAGCTCGCTCTTCTTCTCCAGCAGGACCCCCTGCGTCTTCGCCAGGTACTCCTCGTAGGGGGCGCGCATCCGGTCGTTGGAGTAGCGCAGGTAGAATTCCTTGTCCGCCGTCCGGTAGAGCACGTCCATGTTGAAGGTGATGGAGATGAAAGCCACCACGGTAAGGCCGAGCAGCCCGGCGATGTTCAGCCGCTTGTGCCCGCCGATGATGGCGATCTTCAGCGCAAGCAGCATCAGGCCGATGGAGACGGAAAGCCCCAGCGCCACGATGGAGCACTGCCACACCGTCCCCTGGGCCAGGGGAATGGCGATCTTCGGCTCCGGCAGGATGGAGTCGTTCAGGCTGGCGTAGGTGGTCCAGATGGACACCAGGGACAGCATGCTCATTGCAGCGCTCAGGAGAAGGCGGGTGGACCATGTCATGGCGGGACGCTCCGCAGTAAGAAAATGAGGGCAAAAGGGCCGTTACCAACACTATAGGGCAAACGGGGAAAAAGTTCCAGCCCCCCCCCGGCGCCGGAATCTCCGAACGGGGGCCAAAAATCGCCTTCCGGGGCGGTTTCCCTTGGACGGGGAGCCTGCTATACTGGGGGCATCGGTCACCCGGCGGCCCGGAGGGGCACGGCGCATCTCCGGCGCGCGCGGGCGCAAGCCACGCCCACAGGGGCAAAGGAGGGTCGGGTCATGTGTGAGCAGTGCACGCGGAGACAGTTCTTCGAGCGGAACGCGCTGGGCGGGATGGTGCTGGCGGGCGCCGCCGCGGCGTATGCCCGGGCCGCCGACACGCGGCCGGCCGCGCCCCGGGGGAAATCCCGCATCTGCGTTCTCATCACCGGCGACCCGCAGCCGGGGGACCGCAACTGGGGCGCCGACGACGGCCAGATCGCCGCCGTGAAGGCCCGGCTGGCGGAGGCGGAAAAGCGGCTCGGCGACGTGGAGCTGTTCCACGGCGTGTCGCACAACCCGGACGAGACCCGGGCGGTGCTGGCCGAGGCGGGGCCGGACGTGCCGGTGCTCGCCATGAACGTGCAGAACTTCGCCATGCACAGCGCGGTGCAGCCGGTGTTCGACGAGGGCCGCGCGATGGCCGTTTTCGCCCTCCCCGCGAGCGGGCACGACTGGATGTACGTGCCGCGGTGGCGGCGCGCCGGGCGCCGGGTCTCCCTCTTCGCCAGCAGCGACCTGGACGAGCTGGAGCGCGCCCTGCGCCTGCTGCGCGTGGTGCCCATGGCGCGGCGCAGCCGCGTGCTGCTGCTGCCCCCCGCCCAGGGCACCGAGCGCGCCCGCAGCGCCGAGGAGGTGAAGAAGTTCCTCGGCGTGGACGTCGTCTCCGTGGCGGAGAAGGACTTTGACGACCTCATCACGGCGGCGGACCCCGAGGCGGTACGCGCGGAGGTCGAGGCGTGGACCAGGGGCGCGAAAAAGATTATGGAGCCCACGGCCGAGGACATCGAGAAGGCCGCCCGCGTCAGCGTCGCCCTCGACAATCTCATCGCCCAGGAGCACGCCGACGCCCTGGCCATCGGCACCTGCATGGGCTGGCTCCCCCGCGGCTTCCCCTGCCTCGGCTTCACGCGCCTGCGTGACCGCGGCGTCCCCGCCGCCTGCGAGGGCGACATGGACTCCCTGCTGACCATGCTCCTGTTCCAGTACGCCATTGACCGCCCGGGTTTCCAGGGCAACGCCACCTTCGACACGTCGCGCAACGCCCTGTGGACCGCCCACTGCACCGCCCCCCTCCGCATGGAAGGCCCCGGCGGCAAGGACGCCCCCTACCTCCTGCGCGGCCACTCCGAGGTCGGCGGCAGCGGCTGCGTCCCCGAGGTGCAGTACCGCGTCGGCGAGACCGTCACGCGCACGAAACTGGTCAACCTCGACACCCTGCTCATCTCCACCGGCAAGATCATCGAGGTGCCCAAGGTCTCCGTCCACGGATGCCGCACCCAGATCGTCACCGAGGTCCGCGACGCCGAGAAGATGGCCGTCAACTGGAGCAGCGCCCTCGAAACCGAGGACGCCATGACCCTCCTCCACCGCGTGGTCTTCTACGGCGACCACCTGGCGGACATGCGCCACCTGGCCGACCTCATGGACCTTACGATCATCGAGGAGGGCTGAGGGAGGGCCGGAAGGATTCGGCGTGAATGAAACGAAGCGCGGGGGCGGAAGCGTGTCCGCCCCCGCGGTCTTCTCTGCGGCTGTGTTTGCGTGAACAGGAGGATGCCCTGATGTCTTTTCGACCCTTTCTCTTTCCGGCGGCTGCCTGCCTGCTCGCGGCGCTCGCCGGGGCCGCGCAGGACGCCGCGCCGTCCCTCGCGGAACTGGCGGACGGAACCCGCCCCGCCACCGCCGCGCTCCAGCGGATGATCGAGGAGAGCGCGGGCCTCGTGGAACTGCCCGCGGGCACCTTCCTCCTCGACGGGCCGCTGGTGCTCGACCTGCCCCGGCTCGGGTGGCGGTCCCTGCGCGGCGCCGACGGCGCGACGCGCCTCGTGGTGGCCCATGCCGGGCCCGGCATCCTCGTCCAGGGCGACCATCAGGGCACGGCGAACCCCGCCACCGTCCAGGACCACACCTGGGACCGCGAGCGCTTCCCCTCGGTCAGCGGCGTGGAGATCCTCGGCGCGCACCCCGAGGCCGACGGCATTGTGCTGTCGCGCACCATGAAATGCGTCGTGCGCAACGTGCTCGTCCGCAAATGCCGCCACGGCATACGCCTCGTCGAGCGCAACCGCAACACCCTCATCGCGGATTCCCACGTCTACGACTGCCTCGACACGGGGGTCCTCCTCGACGCCTGCGACCTCCACCAGGTCAACATCACGGGCAGCCACATCAGCTACAACGGCCGCGCGGGCGTCCGCCAGTACAACGGCGACGTCCACAACGTGCAGATCAGCGGGAACGACATCGAGTACAACGCCGGGGCCGACGGCGGGCTCCCCGCCGGCGAGATCGTCCTCGAGGCCCCCGACGGCATCATCAGCGAGTACAGCATCACCGGGAACACCCTCCAGGCCCGCCCGCAGAACCCCGGCGCCAACCTGCTCGTCCTCGGTGCGGAGAACGACGCCCCCCACGGCGCCCGCACCATGGCCGTCTCGGGCAACGTCATCGGCGACCGCGACAAGAACATCGTCCTCTCCCGCGCCTGCCGCGTCACCGTCGCCGCAAACACCGTCTACGGCGGCGCCGCCCTCAACGTCCACCTCGACCGGTGCGCCAACATCGTCCTCAGCGGGAACAACATCGGCAGCCGCCCCTTCTCCCACAACGCCGCCGACCCCCATGTGGACGGCGTCCTCGTCGAGGAGTGCGACAGCGTGCTCCTCTCCGGCAACATCCTCAGCGGCCACCGGTTCGGCGCCCCCGAACGCGGCGGCGCCGTCACCCTCGTGAACGCCCGAAACTGCCGCGTCACCGGATGCCAGATCCTCCACCCCCGCGTCCGCGGCGTCCACATTCTCGGCGGCGCCGGATGCGTCGTCTCCGACAACACCATCACCGCCCCCGACGAGGGAGGCGATTTCCTCGCCGCCGTCGAACTCTCCGGCGACGGCAGGAACCACCTTGTCCAAAACAACATGATCAGCGGCGGCCCCGACCCTGCTCTCCCCGCCGACCCCGCCCAAGGAACGGTCAAAGACAACACCCTCCTCCCCGCCCCGTGAGAGTCTGGAGTCCGGAGTCTGGAGTCGGGAGTCTGGAGTCTGGAGGAAGAGGGAACGCGGCGGAACGCCCGACTGCCCTCTTCCTGAAGCCTGAAGCCTGGAAGAGGGTTTTCACACGGAGGCACGGAGGCGCGGAGAGTTGAGCGGGGAAGGACAGGAAAAGACCCTGCGGGCGCGCGCGGTCCGGGTCCCCCCTTGAGGGGGGCGGTTCGCGGGAGCGAACCGGGGGATGTTCCGGATTCCGGGGCGTTGACGAGCAAGAGATTGCTTCGCGTCGCTGCTAAGAAAGTACTGGATTTGCCGGGGTAGCCGCCCTCCCCTGGGAACGCCAATCTCCTGATTGGCACGCGCCCTAAGAGGCCAATCGGGAGAATTGGCGTTCCCAGGGAAGCCCTTTCTTCAACGACATTCCCGCCTGCGAGCCCCAGACCGCCGTAGGCGGGAATTCCGTCAATGAACGGAGGGCTGCGGGAGCGCCGGATACGTAGACGCGGCATCCTGCCGCGTTCTTGGGCTTTTCGTTGGCCCAAAGAACGCGCCAAGATGGCGCGGCTACATTGCGGGCGTTATCGCCAACTTACTTCATTAGCAGCAAAGCGAAGCAATCTCGGTCCCGTGGAGACGGGGCACGTCCCGGAGGAGACCCGGAGGCGACCCGGAGACGCGGTGCGCAGGCGGACGGCGGGGTTAGTCGGGAGTCTATAGTCGGGAGTCTGGAGGAAGAGAAAAAGACGGGCCTCACACGGAGTCACAGGGGCGCGGAGAACTGCGGGAACCTGCTTCCTGAAGCCTGAGGCCTGAAGTCTGACTCCCTCTTCCTGAAGCCTGAGGTCTGAAGCCTGAAGCCTAGAGCCTGTAGCCTCCCTCCGGCGGCGTTGCCGTGAGCGTCACCTTCCCCCCGTCCAGATACCGGCCCGTGTAATACGGTTCCGGATCCGCCGTGATGCCCGGATCCTCCAGCACCAGCGCCCACTCCGGCGTGAACCCGGCCACCAGGGCGATGTCATCCGTCATCTCCACCACGCCCCCGCTTCCCACAAGGGCGGCGTCATCGCCCAGCCACCCCGTGAAGCGCCACGGGGCGTCCTCCTCCACGGGAGAGGGATAGAGCGTCAGCTCCGTGCCATAGTCCACGACACACTCATACATCCTTCTATAAACACGTTACCTTTACTCCTGCGCTACGATTGAATAGATAGAATGCCCATATTGATGTCTGCCACTTTACGCAACACATCTCCTTAAATCCCAGCTATCGGCCGATCCGCGTCGGCCTACCTATTGACATGGAGCTACTTCCCGTAGGGAAACCCTCCATACTCGATAGCATCGAATAGAATATTCAGCGGATACCGCGTTGCCTTGTCAGCCAATTCTGCGTTAAACATTTCAGGCCTTCTGTCGCGTATATGATGGATACACCATACTAATCCCGGGTCATATTTATCGGAAGGAAGCGTATCATAAGCAAACTGCTTTGAATCAAATATACGCAAAAGGCGAGCAACGTTTTCCGCATTTGAATACTGCGCAATGTTGCTCCAAGAATGAATAGACGCCCCATTCCATATTTGAAATCCCTTAGATTCATCGAATAGGTAGTCTATCTGATAGCTGACGGCAGAAGGGCCGACAGCCCATAGCAACTGACGCACTTCGCACGGTATAGAAAAGAAATCATCGAACAAATAGAGAGGAAAGTGCTGAGACTCATAAGCAACACATTTTCTATACAGCTTCTCGTATCTGTCATTAAGTGAATCGGCAGAATCGGCAATAACCTCGAGAATCTGTTTGCCTGTCTGAGGAAAATCGTGCGTCTCTTCATGCGAATCGTTAGCGCATTTAAAGTGAATCCGCATATTGAAGATTTGCACAACGTATTTTCCAACAGGCAATAGTGTGTCATACTGAAGGTGAAGAGGATAGCAAATAACTGACTCTTCCTTTGGATGCAAGCGACAATGGGAAAGCATACTTTGACTGAGCGGATATGTAAGAAGCTGTCGTTTATGAGGCGTCATGACAGCCCCGTCCGTAGCGCTCTTTAGCATTATCGTAAATGCATTATTATCAAACACGCTATTGCCTTCAACCCATATACTAATACTCTTGTCTTCCGTATTGTTACGCATTGTTATGACAAGCGATACTGGCTCGCCTGCTACTATTGTTGTATGGTCAAGTCGGCAATCAACTGATATTGCCGCAGTCAAAGAGCCCGCGCTGACAGTTGTGAGACAAATCGGCCCCAATAGCATAGCTAACAGGTTCATTCTCTATTCCTCCGGCAGTGGTGTTGGAGCACAGGGACATGTTGAAGACCAGAGATCGGCACACTGCGAACGCATTGCTTGCCCATGCTTTGCTAGCTCTGCCGTTCGAGAAGCTCCGATAAATGAACGGGTGATACGATGGGGCCCCCCAAGGAATTGGTAGAAGCCGCATGAATCGACGTAAACAAAGTACTGCGATATATAGCAGGAGGCATCTGTGCATGTGCTATCACATTTCGCGCTCCAGTTGTTGCTATCAGGGAATACTCCTAAGGCCCCTGTCGCCCCTCCAAACGCATACAATCGTGCGTCGAGATTTTGGAGGCCAAAGCTATCTGGGATATAGTCTCTTGCCGTTGTACCAGCGGGCCATCCATCAAGAACTAGCCACTTATTTAGCAAGAATGCTGCGTAAGATTTGGCGCGAACCTTTTGCATTACGTCTTCTATAGAAGGCTCATAGTTAAACGCGAGAATCTCTTTAAATTTACCTGTCAGGTCCCCAAGGATCCCGGTACTGGAGTCCCACCGATAAACAAACTCCTGCCGTCCTTCATATCCAATATCCTCGCACTGCTCCACTTGTTCTCCAATTTCGACGCCGCTACCCATTATAACGTATGGGTATGCCAACATCGCGTTGATTTTCACTGATTCCTTCATGATTATGTATATTGTCGCTTGCTTTAAGGGAGTATCGGAGTTCAATGTTACGGGATCGCCGCTTGCCAACGCATTGGTGTAAACTTCCGCGTTACCGGTCCATCCGGTAAAAATATACCCGCAACGCGTTTGTGCGGTTAATTGAACGACTTCGCCCTCCTGCGGTGCCAGACATAGTCTCTCCCCCACATAAAACGTTTGGGCGTCATTAGCCACCACCAAGCCGCCTGCCGCGGCCTTGTCGGCGTTTTCCAATCCCGGGTGCGCGTCCTCGATCTCCACGCGGACATTGAGGGTGGTGCAGGGCTTGACGGCCTTTCCGGGCACGGTGGCGCTTTCGGTCACTGTCAGGCCCTGCCAGGGGCTGGAACAGGTGGGGGTGCCGGAGGCGCCGACCCACCCGTCAATATAGTACCCGGGCTCGGGATCACAGTAGAGCGCGACCGAGGACGCGGCAATGGGGGGCACCGAGCGAAAGGAGCCGCCGAAGATCGCCGGTCTGTTGCTGAAGCCGATGGAGGACACCGCGTGCGGCACATTGGGGGGGCACAGGCTGACATAGTCGAGACCGGGCAGGTCAAAGGACGGACAATTGCCCAGCGTGAACTCGCCGTTCGTTATGGGCCTTGGCAGTGTGACGGTGGCCGAGGAACTTTCGGTGACCGCGTCGTTGTTGACGCCGTGTATCAGGACGTTGTAGCGGGTAGCCGGGAAGACGGGGGGCGTCTTGCGGCTCACCGCCACGCGGAAGCGCGTCCCGAAGGGCGCGTCGTACACGGTCCGTCCCAGGGCGTCCGTGGACACGTTCACCTGGTCCGCGAAGGGGCCTGACGGCTCCGCCGTGTACGCGAAATCCTCGTTTTCCGGCGGCACCAGCAGGGTCGTGCGCGCCCTGGGCATGGCAAGGGCGAAGAAATTCGTGCCGCCGGCGGACTTTTCCCCCGTGTCGGCGTTGAAGGTGAACTCCACGCGCTTCTTCGAGCTTCCATCCGCCAGGGTGCCGGGGATGTACCATTGGTGGAACGCCTCGTCCTGGTCGGGCTTGACCCGCAGCTCGATGATGCGGCCCGCGCGGATGATGTCCTGCTCTCCGCCGGTCAGTTGGCCATGCGTAAGCTCTATGCCCTTGCCGCCCGGCTCCAGCTTCACCCAGGCCCGGAACGCCATGCCGCCCTGGTCCATCCGGAGGTACCCGGAGCCCGGCCCCGGCGCGCTCAGGTCGTCGTTCCAGCAGTGCAGGGAGTCCAGCGGCTCCGGCTCCGGCATGTCGTCCAGCTCCGGGTCGAGCATCCGGTCCAGCAGGTCCGCCAGGGGTTCCGTGAGCGACCCGCCCATCTCCCACTCTTCCAGGTTGGTGACGGCGTCGTTGTCCGCGTCCGCCTGGGGGTCCAGATGGCGGTGCTGGGAGGAGTCATACCCCGTGGCCTCGATCTCCAGCCCCGTGCTCTCCAGGACCACGGACCGCACGAAGTCCGGAACGTCCCATCCGCCTATGGTCATATACGCCGCCATGGTCTCCACCAGCCACGGGTACTGCCCCGCGGCCTCCGCGCCCAGTTCCTCCGCAGCCCGGGCATGGTTCGCCCAGTAGGCCGCATGCGCCGTGGCCTGAACGATCCCGCCGACGAGGCCCAGGTCCACCCGGGGATCATGCATCACCGCGTCAAGAAACGCAAACTCCACCACGCCGTCCAGATACCGGCCCGTGTAATAGGGTACCGGATCCGCCGTAATGCCGGGATCCTCCAGCACCAGCA
>JAAYBR010000096.1 GCA_012730045.1 Candidatus Hydrogenedentota bacterium
AAGAGCAACCACCGATGAACACCGATGAACACCGATAATGAAGAGAGAATGGTTTCCACCCTCCCATACTTCCCATAACTCCCATCCCCGCCTGACCCGCCACAGAGGCGGTACTTTCTTAGCAGCGCAGCGAAGCGACCTCGTGCCCGCCACCGCTCCGCGCGCGCGTCCATTCGAATATCCCGGCACGCCGCCTTACGCCGGCAGTTCCCAGCCCTCGCGGCGGGGCCGCGACAGCAGGGCGTTGCCCTCGTCGCAGTTGGTGAAGCGCTCCTTTTCGGGGTCCCACTGGAGCGCCTTGCCGACCTGGCCGACCTCGCGGGCGATGTTCACCAGGTAGCACAGGCTGGAGCTGCGCTGGCCGTACTCGATGTCGGCGTTGCAGCGGCCGCGCGACTTGATGCAGTCAATCCAGTTCTGGATGTGCGGCTCCGTCTCGTTCACCGACAGCTTCGGCGGGCGGTCCGCCCCGCTGATGAGCTCCGGATTGTCCGAGGAGATGGCGTCGCGGTTGATCTCAATGCGGCCTTTCTCGCCCACAAAAACCGCGCCGAGGCCGGGGGCGAAGTCGCCGTCCATGTTGAGCAGCAGCTCGGTGCCCGACGCCATCTTCATGCGCACCTTCGCGCGGGGGCCAACCTGGTCCTTCGCCATGCCGTAATAAGGCGCACCCGTCTCATCGGGGGAAATCTCGCGCTTCTCGAACTTGCCGCAGGGAATGAGCTGGACCGGCTCCTCCAGCAGCACCTCCACCGGGCCGGTCTCGCTGGTGCCCAGGCCGCGCTGGATCTGGTCGTAGCTGTGGGTGCCCCAGCCGGTCACGCCGTAGCAGCGGCCGCCGCCGTCGTAGTCCCACCACTGCGCCCAGTTGCGGTGGAGCTGCGTGTGGTAGGGGCGGAACCCCGACTGGTTGGTCCAGATGTCCCACCAGCCCTCGTCGCCGCCCTCGGGGAGGGGCTCGCCGGGCTGGTCCTTCCACGGATCGGGGCTCATGAAGTTCGGCGCGAGCACCTCCTTGACCTTCCCCAGGGCGCCGTTCTTCACCAGGTCGCTTGCCCAGTTGTTCAGGGCGATGGAGCGCTGCTGCGTGCCGACCTGCGTGACGCGCTTGTATTTCCGGGCGACGTTCACCATGTGGCGGCCCTCGGCGATGGTCAGGCACATGGGCTTCTCAATGTACGCGTCCACGCCCATGGCCATGGCATGGCAGGCGATCCAGGCCCGCGCGTGGGTCGTGGTCTCCACCATCACGCCGTCGAGCTTCTCCTTCTCAATCATCTCGCGGAAGTCCGTGTAGCCCTTCGCCTGCACGCCGTTCTTCTCCAGGTAGGCGAGGCTGGAGTCCACCCGCGGACGGAAACAGTCGCACACTGCGGCAACCCGGATCCCCTTCATGCCGAGGCAGGCGATGGCGATGTCGTTGCAGCGCCCCCCGAGGCCGATGAAGGCCACGTTCACAATGTCGTTCGCCCCCGGCGATGTCGCCCCCAGGGCGTCGGCGGAGATGATCAGCGGCGCGGAGGCGGCCACGGTCTTCAGGAAGGTGCGGCGGGTAATCATGGGACAGACTCCTTTAGGTTGTGCGCGTCCACGGACGCCCGGTCACTATAACACAACCGCCCGGGAGTCAAAAAAGCGGAACATGTCCCAGGTGTTGCACAGCGCGAAGCGCCTTGGAGTGCGGTGGCTTGCCGCCGCCTTTCTTCCCGCAAGCCCTGCTTGCGGGCGGCGCGCTCAGGCGAACCAGCCGGCGGTCCGTTTGCAGAATCCAACGAGCATAAGCATGACGGGCACCTCGATCAGCACGCCGACCACGGTGGCCAGGGCGGCCCCGGAGGAGAGCCCGAACAGCATGACCGCCGTGGCGATGGCGACCTCGAAATGGTTGGAGGCGCCGATCATGGCGGCCGGGGCCGCGTCCTCGTAGCGCAGCCCCAGCACTTTCGCCAGCCCGTAGCCCAGCGCAAAAATCAGGCAGGTCTGGAGGAACAGCGGCACAGCAATCCACACGATCGTGAGCGGATTCGCCGCGATAATCTCGCCCTTGAAGGAGAACAGGAGCACGAGGGTCAGCAGCAGCGCCGCGATGGTCACGGGCGTCAGGACGTGCAGAAACTTCTCGCGGAACCACACCTCGCCCTTCGCCGCGAGGATCCAGCGGCGGGTGAGGTACCCCGCCACGAGGGGCAGCGCCACATAGACCGCGATGGACAGCAGCAGGGCCTGCCACGGCACGGGCAGCCGCCCCACGCCCAGCAGGAACCCGCCCAGCACTCCGTAGAGCACGAGCATGGTCAGGGAGTTCACGGCCACCATCACGAGCGTCAGGCCGTCGTTGCCGCGGGCAAGGTATCCCCAGACCAGCACCATGGCCGTGCAGGGGGCGACGCCCAGCAGAATGCACCCAGCCAGATAGCTGCGCCACAGGGGAATCTGGAGCATCTTGACGCCGTCCGCCATCACTACCACGCCCGCGCCGTGTTCCGCGCCCACCGGCAGGTCCAGTCCGAAGGGCATTTTCACCAGGTCCACCGCCTCCGCGCCAATGAGACCCCGGAACAGGGTGCCCAGGAACAGCAGGGCGATGGCGTACATGGTGAAGGGTTTCACGCACCAGTTGACGAAGAGGGTCAGCAGCACGGGTTTTCCGCTTTTCCCTGCCCGAACCACGCTGGCAAAGTCTATCTTGACCATGATGGGGTACATCATGAAAAAGAGGCACACGGCGATGGGGACGGACACCACGGGCGCCCCGTTGACATTCAGGGACAGGCTGTCCAGATACCCGGCCAGGCCGGGGGCCACCTTCCCCAGCACAATGCCCCCGACAATGCAGAGGCCCACCCAGAGCGTCAGGTAGCGCTCAAAAATGCTGGTCATTTTCCGCTCTTCCACCGGCGGGTGCGCGCATTCCACGATGCTACTCCTTTGTTGCCGTGATGCTGGCCGAGGCAACGAAATTCTCCACGCCGGAACCGGGCAGCCACTGGCCCACAATCGCCGCACTGTCGGATTTGATCTCCACCGTCACGGTGGAGAATCCGGCGTCCCGCAGCAGCTTCTCCAGTTCCTGAACGGGCACCGCCCCGGACACGCACCCACAATAGGCCGCCCCGTCCCCCGCCAGGGCGGACGGCAGGGTGCCGGTCCGCACCACGTCGGACACCGCCAGCCGTCCGCCGGGCTTCAGCACGCGGAACGCCTCGCGGAAGACCTGGCCCTTCTCGGGCGACAGGTTGATGACGCAGTTGGAGATGATCACGTCCACCGAGGCGTCGGCCACGGGCAGGTGTTCGATCTCGCCGAGCCGAAAGGCTACGTTTTCCACGCCGCCCTTCCGGGCGTTCTCGCGGGCCCTGGCCACCATCTCGGGCGTCATGTCCACGCCGATGACCCGTCCGGACGGCCCCACCCGGCGCGCGGCGAGGAAGCAGTCGAAACCGCCCCCGCACCCCAGGTCCAGCACCGTCTCTCCGGGCCGGAGCCCCGCGAGGGCCTGCGGGTTCCCGCAGCCGAGGCCGAGATAGGCCCCGTCCGGCGCCGCATCGGCGTCTCCTGCGGTATATCCCAGCGTCTCCGCCGCCACGGCGGGCGGGGTCGGGGCGCCCGAACAGCATCCGCCGGCCTTGGCCGTCCCTCCGCCGCCGCAGCACGACCCGCCACCGGTGGCCGTCTCCGCATAGGTTTTGCGCACCAGGTCGCGCAGGGCGTCGTTCTCCCGGTCACTCATGGGGAATGTTCCTTTCTTCCAGCGATTCAGGCAGGCCCTCGACAAAGGCGCGTATCTCGTCGCGGACCCGCCGGTAGCAATCCAGCTTGGCCTCCTCCCCCTCGACCGCCTCCGCCAGCCGGGGCGGGTCGTCAAATCCCACATGCACCACGCGGGCCTTTCCGGGAGACAGGGGGCAGTGCTCGTGGGCGTGGCCGCAGACGGTGACCACATAGTCGAAGTCCCGGGTCGGCAGTTCGGCGACGGTCTTCGAGCTTCCGCCCGAAATGTCCACCCCCGCCTCCGCCATCACACGGACGGCGTGGGGGTTCATCCCGTGCTTCTCAATGCCCGCAGACCATGCCTCGACCCGGTCGCCCTTCAGGTGACGGGTCCAGCCCTCGGCCATCTGGCTCCGGCAGGAGTTGCCGGTGCATAGAAAAAGCACCCGGCGCCTTCCCGGATTCGCCATGCCAAAGTTCCTTTCCACCGTTCACGGCGCGGTGTGGATCATCCAAAAACCGCCCAGAATCACCAGCACGCCGCAGACGCGCCTCACCCAGACGGCGCCCCGCGACTGCTCGCTCCAGTTCAGATACCGCTGCACCCCCTCCGTGGAGGTGCCCGCCGCGACGATGACGGAGCAGTGCCCCACGCCGTAGGCCAGCAGCAGGGCCGCCGCGTACAGGGGATGCTCCGCGCCCGTGCGGAAGGCCACGCCCAGCACGGGGGCCATGAAGGCGAAGGTGCACGGCCCCAGTGCCACGCCAAACACCAGACCCAGCACCAGCGCGGCGAGAAGCCCCCGGCGCTTCATGCCCACCTGACCGGGTCCGGACCACGGCAGGGGGATCACCCCGAGAAGATGCAGCCCGACCACGAAAAAGATCACCGCCACAAACCAGTTTCCATAGCGTCCCACGTCGCCCATCATGCGCCCGGCGGCGGCGGTGGCCGCGCCGATCAGGCCGATGGTCACGAGGATGCCCGACGCGAAGAGCAGCGAGACCAAAAAGGCCCGCGCGGTGGACATGCGCCCCTGGCTGTCAATGAAGCCGACGATCAGGGGAATGCTCGCGAGGTGGCAGGGACTCAGCAGGATGCTCAGGACACCCCAACCCGCCGCCGCGGCCAGGGCGACAGCCGCCGATCCCTCGACGGCCTGCGACAGGGTCGTGAAAAGCTGCTCCAACACAAATTCCTCCGGCCTATTTCTTGGCGTCCAGGTCCACCGCAAGTTCCTTCCACTTCGCCAGGATGTCCTCCTTGGCGTAGAAGCCCTCGTGGCGGAACAGCTCTTTTCCATCGGCGTCCAGGAAGAGCTGCACCGGAATCATCCGGATTCTGTGCTTCTTCCCCTCCTCCGGATTCTTCCAGACGTCAATAAACTGCACGTTCAGGCGTCCGGGGTATTCCTTCCTCAGCGCGTCCAGCACCGGCACCATGGCCCTGCAGGGCACGCACTTGTCCGCGCCCAGTTCCATCAGGGTGGGCAGGCCGGCGGTCGTCCCGGCCGCCGCCTCCGCCTTCACGGGCGCGCTCCCCGCCGGGGCGGCGGGGCTTGCGGCGTTGCCGGCCCCGGTCTCCGCCAGAAACTCCCGAATCTCGGCGCGGATGTACTCCAGGAACTTCACCTCGTCATCGAGAAGCTCCCAGACTTCCTCCAAATTCTTCCACCGGGTCTCCCGACCGTCCCGGGTGTCCGACAGCACCACGGACTGCGTGTTCAGGCGATAGTCCTTGTCAAAATGGGCGTTTCCCGGCTCGTCCAGATTCGACACCTTCAGCGCGATCCGGCCCGACTCCAGCTCCACGGGGAATCCGTCGTTGACGGCGCGTTTGGTCCATTCCTCGATGGTCAGACAGGAGGGGCACCGCAGGGTCCGGTGGAAATAGTAGACGACCAGCACCGGCGTTGCCGGAGCGGCCGCAGACTCCTTTTTCGCCTCCGGCGCGGACGCTGCAGGCGTCTCCGAGCAGGCTAGGACGGCGAGTCCGCCGGCCAAAAGCAACAGAAAGATCGCATTCTTCATGGGGGTCCCTTAGCAGCCCAGCAGGGGCCGGGCCAGTTCGAGCACTTTCTGGAGGTTCTCCTCCGTGGCGGGGGAGGCGCCCTTCTCGAACCCGTGGTCCGTCAGGCGCAGATGGGCCGCACCCTCAAATCCGGCCTTCTCCAGCGTCTTCTTCACGCAGTCCATGGGGCACCCGTCCAGCGCGAGCAGCTTCGCCGCCGACGCGGTGTTTGCCAGAATGGGCTCCACCCCGCCGCCGACCCCGGCCAGGCAGTACATCTTCCCGGCGCCCTCGCGGGTCAGGGCGCGCGCCGCGTGGTCGCACAGTTCCCCGACGTCCGCGGCGCCCGAACACGAGAAGACAAGTTTCGGCGCCGTGCTGCAGCAGCAGTCCCTCTTTTCTTCTGACATGGGTCTGTCCCTTCCCTGGTGGCGCCGGCCTCAGGCCAGCAGTTTCACGATTTCCACGGGTTCGGGGACCTTACCCGCAACCTTCACCACGCCGTCCACGGCGAGGGCGGGGGTCATCATAACCCCGAAGGCCATGATGGCATTAAGGTCTGTCACTTTTTCCATCTCGTAGTCCACCCCCGCCGACTTGGCGGCGGCTTCGGCGTTTTCCGCCAGTTTCTTGCACTTGGGGCACCCCGTGCCCAGTATCTGAATCTTCTTCATCGCATCGTCCTTTCCAGGCTGTTTCCGCAAGCGGAGACGGGCGGCTAGACACCCGCCAGGGCCCCGAAGATCATCCCCGCGGCGGTGGACAGCACCACCACGAGGAAGCAAAACACAAAGGTCTTTTTGAATCCCATGACGCTGTAGATGACCAGCATGCTGGGCAGCGAGAGCGCCGGTCCAGCCAGCAGCAACGCCAGCGCAGGCCCCTTGCCCATGCCGGAGCCGATAAGACCCTGAACGATCGGCACCTCCGTCAGGGTGGCAAAATACATGAACGCCCCGAGCAGGGCCGCCAGAAAATTCGCGGCCGGGGAGTTGCCGCCCACCGCCCAGGCCACCCAGGCGTTGGGAATCAGCCCCTCGTGGCCCGGACGGCCCAGCAGCGCCCCCGCCACCAGCACGCCGAACAGGAGCAGCGGCAGAATCTGCTTGGCAAACCCCCAGGTCACACCGAACCACTCGCCCATCTCGCCGCCGCTGGTGGCCGTGGCCACGGCGAGGCCCACGGACCCGGCGGCAAAGGCCAGCTCCGGACGGCCGGGGAACAGCACCGCCAGCAGGGCCGTGGGGAGCGCCACCAGCGCCGTTTTTCCCCAGGGCAGGCCAAACCACAGGGTCAGCACCCCACCGAACCCCGCGGCGCACCCGGCGGTCACCGCCCACTTGGCGCTGTACAGGACGTGCCAGAGCCCGGCCTCTTCGGCGGGCCTGCCCCAGTTCGCGAAGACCAGAATGGCGACCATCAGGGCGAAGTAGACCGCATTCTGCCAGAGGGGCCGCGTCACTTCGGCGTCGGGCATCGCCGCCTGCACGGCCGCCTTCTCCTGCTCCTCCCGGCGGAAGATCAAATGCATCAGGAGGCCGATCACCACGCTGAAGCCGACCGCGCCCACGGCGCGGGCGACGCCCAGCTCCATGCCGAGCACGCGCGCGGTCAGCACGATGGCCAGCACATTGATGGCGGGGCCGGAATACAGGAAGGCCGTGGCCGGTCCCAGCCCCGCCCCCATCCGCCAGATCCCCGTGAAGAGGGGCAGGACCGTGCAGGAGCAGACGGCCAGAATGGTGCCCGACACGGAAGCCACGCCGTAGGCCAGCACCTTGGGCGCGCCGGCGCCGAGGTACTTCATCACGGAGGCCTGGCTGACAAAGACGGATATGGCCCCGGCAATGAAAAACGCCGGGATCAGGCACAGGAGCACATGCTCCCGCGCGTACCAGCGGACCAGGTGCAGGGACTCCATGACCGCGTTGTCGAAACGGGCCGCCCCCACGGGCAGGTAAAAACAGGCGAGGAACACCCCGACAATCAGCGCCAGGGCTTTTCCTTCTTTTCTCCAGTCATCTGTCACTTCAGTCCCGTCCCGCTCACCTGCCCAGCGCCGCGAGTTGGCGGTCCACGTTCTGCTGGATCACGTTCTCCACGCACCCCAGGAAGGACAGGATGCAGGGGCAGCGCAGCCGGTAGAAGACCTGAAGCCCCCGTTTCTCATCCTCCACGATCCCCGCGTTCTTCAGCACCGAGAGGTGCTTGGACACGGTGGAAAAGTCCGCCCCCGTGCCCGCATGAAGCTCGCAGACACAGCGCTCCCCCTGGGCGAGTTCCTCCAAGATATAGAGGCGTGTGGGGTGCGCCATGGCCTTGAGAATGTCCGCGCGGGCGGTGAGTGCCTGCTTCCGTTGTGCGTCCACGGTCGGCTCCTTCTGGTTGCCTGCTTGGCAGTATAACCAAATAGCCAAACAGCTGTCAAGCCCCCGGTTCTTCCCGACTCCGGGTTTCTTGCACTTTTTTTTCTTTTGCGCAGGGGTTTGCGCTATCCTACCCCGGTCTTTTTCCGCGCGCGTCCGCGGACCGGGAGGGCCCGGCCCTGCGGCGCGCGCCCCATTGGGAGAGAACGCGGAAATCATGATGACCATACCCCAGCTGCTGGACGACCGGGCGCGCATGCATGGCGACCGCGTCATGGTGGTGTTTGACGACCAGGAGCACACCTACCGCGACTTCTGCGACCGGGCCGGCCGGGTGGCCGGAAACCTCAAGAAGCGGGGCGTGGGCCCGGGGGACAAGGTGGCCCTGCTCCTGGGCAACTGCCCGGAATACCTCTACTGTTTCCTGGGGCTGGGGCGGATCGGGGCCGTCATGGTCCCCGTCAACCCCACCCTCACCTTCGAGGAATATGTCTACATTGTCGGGAATGCCGAGGCTTCCGTGATGGTGGTGGTCCCCGAGTTCCTCCCGTCCCTCCAGACGATTCTCGCGTCGCTCCCCCTGGTGCGCCGGGTGTTCGTGGTGGGTGAGGCGGGCTGGGGCGCCGAGTCCTTTGACGACCTGCTGGAACCGGTGGATATCCCCGAAATCATCGTTGACGAGACCAGTGACGCGGCGATCATCTACACCTCCGGCACAACGGGAGACCCCAAGGGGGTGGAGCTGACCCACGGCAACTACCTGTGGGACACCCTGTCCATGTTCCGGTCCAACGACCTGAACGAAAACGACCGTTTTCTGTGCATCCTGCCGCTGTTCCATGTGAACGCGCAGGTGGTTTCCGTGCTCACGCCCATAATGGCCGGCGCGACCATCGTTCTTGGGGGGGGGCAGTTCAACCCCTACGCCATCCTTCCGATGATCGAAAAACACCGGATCACCATCATGAGCGCCGTGCCGACCATCTACGGGCTGCTGGCACGCCTGCCCAAGGCAGAATCCCACGATGTCAGCTCGGTCCGCTTCTTCGTGTCCGGCGCGGCCCCCCTGTCCGAGGCCATCTACCAGGCGGTGCAGCGGGTCTTCAAAAAGCCCCTCATCATGGGGTATGGCCTGACGGAGGCCACCTGCGCCAGCGCCGTGGCCGACCACGCCGACCCGGTCCGCTGGAACTCCGTGGGGCCGCCCCTGCGCTACACCAGCGTGCGGATTGTGGACGAGCAGGGCCTGGACATGCCCATCGGCGAGGCGGGGGAAATCCTGATCGCGGGCCCCACGGTCATGAAGGGCTACTACAAGAACCCGGCGGCCACCGCCGAGGTCATGGTGGACGGCTGGCTCAAGACGGGCGACATCGGCCGGGTGGACAGGGACGGGTACCTGTACATTCTGGACCGGGTGAAGGACATGATCATCCGGGGCGGGCTCAACATCTACTCGGCCCAGCTGGAGCATGTTGTCATGCGCATGCCCGAGGTGGACGAGGTGGCCGTGATCGGCGTGGAGGAGCCCACCTGGGGCCAGGAGGTCCTCGCGGTGGTCAAGCTCAAGGCCGAATGCACCCTCACGGAGCGGCAGGTCATTGATTTCTGCAAGGAGCACCTCGCGGCGTACAAGGTGCCCCGCTATGTCCGCTTTGCGGACGCGCTGCCCAAGACCCCGATCGGCAAGGTGCGCAAGAACGAGCTCGTGCGCCAGTACGCCGACGTCGCGCTGCGCCGTTCGGGCGGCTGAGGAAACAACTCCCGGCGGACGCCGGGGTGAACGCAAGGAGGAAGACAGGATGGACCGGTGCACAAGAAGGGGTTTCCTGGGACAGGCCGCGTGCCTCGCGGGCGCGGCGGCGCTGGGGTTCAGCGCCCGGGCCGGGGGCGGGGCGGCCCCCCGTATCGGCGCCTGCGACTGGTCCATGGGCATGGGCTTCGACCCCGGGGTGATGGCGGTGGCCAAGGCCATCGGCCTCGACGGGGTGGAACTCTCCGCCGGCACCCCGCAGGACACCCTGGAAATCGCCGACCCGGCGCTCCGGGAGAAGTACAAGGCGGCGATGGCCGAGACGGGAATCACGGCCTGCTCCATGGCCATGGGGTTCCTGAACAATTCGCCGCTCGCCACGGACCCGCGCGGACCCGCCTGGCTGGAACAGTCCATTGACGCCTGCGGCGATCTGGGTGCCAAGACCCTGCTGATGGCCTTCTTCGGCAACGGCGACCTCCGCAAGCGGCGCAAACTGAAGGAGGGGGAGATGAAGTCGGCCGCAGAGCGCATCCGCGCCGCCGCCCCCCGCGCGGCGGACAAGGGCGTTGTCCTGGCCGTGGAAAACACCCTCTCCGGCGCGGACAACGTGAAGTTCCTCGACATGATCAACGCGCCCTCGGTGCGCGTCTACTACGACATCGGCAACTCCACCTACAACGACTACGACGTGCCGGCGGAAATCCGCGCCCTTGGCGGAAAGATCGCCCAGATCCACTTCAAGGACGGGGCGAACTACCTCGGCAAGGGCGAGGTGGACGTGGCGGCGGCGGTGAAGGCCATCAGGGAAATCGGCTACGCCGGCTGGATCATTCTGGAAACGGCGAAGCCCTCGGGCGACATGCAGGCTGATTTCAAGGCGAACCTCGAGTACACAAAAGGCGTTTTCGCCGCCAACGCATGAGGAAGAATCCATGAGCATCGGAAGACGTGAATTTCTGTCGAAATCGGCCGCTGCGGCCGCGTTCACCATTGTCTCCGCGGGCGCGGCAAGCAGCTACGCGCAGAACGCCAAGATCGCCCTCGGCCTGTCCGGCTGCGGGGGGCGGGGCCGCTGGATCGGCCGCCTGTTCCAGGAGTTTTCCGACTTCAAGGTCGTCGCGGCGCATGACTACTTCCGCGACCGGGCCCGCCAGGCCGCCCGGGACATCGAGATTCCGGAGGAGAAGCTGTTCACCGGCCTGGACGGCCACCAGGCCCTGCTCGCGGAGCCGGTGGACGCGGTGGCCATCATCACGCCGCCGTATTTCCACCCGGACCAGGCCGTGAACACCCTGGCGGCGGGCAAGCACCTGTATCTGGCGAAGCCGGTGGCGGTGGACACCGTCGGGTGCCTGCGCGTGCTGGAGGCGGCGGACAAGGCGAAGAACCTCTGCACCCTGGTGGACTTCCAGACCCGCAACAACGAGTTCTACCGCGAGGCCGCGAAAAAGGTGCACGCCGGGGCAATCGGCGCACCGGTGCTCGCCCAGGTCTTCTACCACTGCGGCCGCCTGAACCCGCAGTCCAAGGCGGACACCGAGACCGCCCGCCTGCGGAACTGGGTGTTTGACAAGGCCCTCTCCGGTGACATCATCGTCGAGCAGAACATCCACGTCATTGACGTGGCCAACTGGCTGCTGAACGGCCATCCCCTGTCCGCCACGGGCACCGGGGGCCGGAAGGCGCGGGTGGACGTGGGCGACTGCTGGGACCACTTCGTGGTCACCTTCCGCTACGCGGACGACGTGGTGGCGGATTTCAGCTCGGTGCAGTTCCAGCTCGGCTCGACGGACGACCTGTTCGTGAAGGTCTACGGCACCGAGGGCACCGTCGAGACGCACTATGGCGGGCAGGTTTCCATCGGCGGCAAAAAGGAGAACTGGCCCGGGGGCAGCACGGCGACCATCTACCAGGACGGCGCGGTGAACAACATCCGCGACTTCCACGCGGCCATCACATCGGGCAATCCGGTCAACAACGCGCGCACGGCCGTGGAGAGCAACCTGTCCTCCATCCTCGGGCGCAAGGCCGCCTACGAGCAGCGGACCGTGACCTGGGACGAGATGATGGCCGACCTCACGCCGCTGGACGCGAAGCTCCGCCTGCCCGGGGACGGGCCGGACACGAAGGCCTGACCCGGCGCCTCAGCCGGCGGTCAGCGTCCTGCCGTAGGCGAAGGCCGCCTCGTTCTCCGCGTGGAACTTCGGCGCGAGATGGCGGTGGATCGCCTCGATCCACGCCTTCTCCGGAATCGGGAGCAGGGCGCTCAGCGTCCCCAGCAGCCCGACGTTGAAGTTCCGGGACGTGAGCGGGGTGGCGTCCTTGTCGAGGTCTTCCAGATTCTCGCTGTTCCCGAGAATCAGTTTGGTCGAGACCAGCACCCCGCCCTCCCGCAGGAGATGGCGGTTGTTTTCCAGCTGCGTCGGGTGGAGAACGAGCAGGAACCCGGCCCCGCCCGTCGGCACCATGGGGCTGTGCACGCACGCGCCGAAGCGCACATCGCTCGTCACCGAGCCGCCGCGCTGGCTCATGCCGTGGATTTCGCTCTGCCTCACGTCCGCGCCGGAGAGGAAGGCCGCCTCCGCGAGAATGTCCGCCGCGCGGATTACGCCCTGCCCGCCGAGCCCCGCAACCACCACATCGGTCACACCGCCGCTATTTGTCGTCATGGCACTTCTCCCGGTCGGCTTCAAGGGCCTTGATCCGCTTTTCCGCCAGGCGGCAGACGCGGCGCATGATGATGAGGGACAGCTCGTCCTTCGACAGGGCGCCGGTGATGGCGGCCTCCAGCGCGGGCGGATGCTCCACCACGGTGACGTTCGTCACGCCCATGGCCCGGGCAACCTCCTCGACCTTCACCTGGTTGGTCCAGGTGTGGTCCAGTTTCCGCCCCGTGCCGGGGTGCTCCTGCATGCCCGTCATGGCGGTGGTGCCGTTGTCCAGAATGATGACCACATGCCCCGTCTTCGGCGGGTTGTACACCATCTCGGCCAGGCCCGTGAGCCCGCTGTGCATGAAGGTGCTGTCGCCGATGACGCTGACCACGCGGCGCGCCTTGTCGTCCGGAAGGGCGTGGCGCAGCCCCAGGCCCACGCCGATGCTCGCGCCCATGCACACGCAGGTGTCCATCGTCTCGAAGGGCGGCAGCACGCTCAGGGTGTAGCACCCGATGTCCCCCGCGATGACGCAGTCGTGCTTCTTGAGCACGGCGAAGGCCATGCGGTGCGGGCAGCCCACGCACAGTTGCGGCGGCTTGCCGCGCGGGGCCATGGGCTCGGGGCTGCCGTCGCCCGCGATGATCCGGCGCACCCGCGTGACGTTCAGCTCGCCGAAGCGGTACATGTCCAGCTTGTCCTCGCAGGCGATCCCCTCGGTGCGCAGCTGCTCGACGAGGTAGGGGTCGCCCTCCTCGATCACCACGCAGCGGTCCACCGTCTGCGCGAAGGCGCGGATCTGGTGGATCGGCAGCGGGTGGCTCATGCCCACCTTGAACACGCTGGCATCGGGGACCGCCTCGCGCACGTGCAGGTAGCACACGCCGGAGGTGACGATGCCGAGGGACTTGGACCCCTTCACGACGCGGTTGACCGGGGCGTGCTCGTTCCAGTCGGTGATCTTCTCCAGTTTCGCGCGCAGGCGGCGGTGGGCCGGACGCGCGTAGGCGGGCACCATCACATAGGACTGGAAATCGCGCACGAATTCCAGGGGCTTCTCGGAGGGCGACGGCCCCTTCGGCGTCACGATGCTCTTGGAGTGGCACACCCGGGTGGTCACCCGCAGCATCACCGGCAGGTTCCAGGTCTCCGAAAGCTCAAATGCGGTGCGCGTGAAGTCGTAGGCCTCCTGCGCGTCCGCGGGCTCCAGCATCATCACCCCCGCCGCCTTCGCGTAGCGCCGGTTGTCCTGCTCGTTCTGGCTGGAGGCCATGCCGGGGTCGTCGGCCGACACCAGCACCAGCGCCCCGCGCACCCCCGTGTAGGCCAGCGTGAACAGCGGGTCCGCCGCCACATTCACCCCGACGTGCTTCATGGTGACCAGGGCGCGCGCGCCCCCGTAGGCCACGCCGATGCCGACCTCCAGGGCCACTTTCTCGTTGGGCGCCCACTGGGCGCGTCCGCCGAGGGCGGAGTACCGCTCCAATATTTCCGTGGACGGGGTGCCGGGATAGCCGGTCCCCAGGGAGACTCCCATGTGCAGCGCGGCGAGGGCAATGGCCTCGTTGCCGCTCAGCAATTGACGTTCTTCGGTCATACAGAACTCCTGGCCACCCGGACCCCTGTTTCAGGGGGATGGCAGCGTTGCCCGCCGCGTCGCCGCCCACGCTGCGGCTTCTTCCCAAAATACCCTCCGGGTGCTCTCCCGAAGGTTGC
The DNA here is from genome assembly GCA_012730045.1 of Candidatus Hydrogenedentota bacterium. Lineage (NCBI taxonomy): Bacteria > Pseudomonadati > Candidatus Hydrogenedentota > Candidatus Hydrogenedentota bacterium. Next base: position 14,215 of record JAAYBR010000096.1, read on the forward strand.
CGGATTTTACCATATTTTCCACAGTGGAAGGGGCGTCAGCGCTCCAGAAGGGCCAGCAGCGCCTCCATGCGTCCGGCGCTCTCGCGCAGACCACCGGGCCGGTTCCGCTCCATCCACACCGCGCGGTGGCGCGCGATGATGTCGCGGAGCCGTTCGGCCAGTTTGCCCTTCACCGCCGCGGGAAGCCCGGCGGTGGGCACGTTCCCCGCAAGAATGCGCTCGCGCCCCAGGTCCAGCGCCAGCAGCGCCAGGTCGGTGTTCAGGGCAAACTCCCGCTTCACCAGTTCCGCGTCCGGGCGGGCCATCGCGCTGTCCTGCACCCGGGCCAGGGCATCGCGCAACATCGTCTGCGCCGCCTCGGCGGAGGCCACGGTGAGGTTCTTCGCCGGCCCCTTGGCCGGAGACCCGCCCAGGGCGTTGAGCAGGAGCGCGTAGTACACCGTGTTGTTCCCGATGACCACCCCCGTCTTCGTGTGGGCGTTGCCGAGGTCCAGCGCCGCCTGTCCCGTCTTTCCCGCGGCGTCCATAAACACGTGCCGGTCGAGCGCCCTCGCCAGCGGCAGGTCCAGGTTGGCCGTCTGGCACCAGCTCACCGCCGCGCCGTAGGCGAAGGGCCCCATCGAGACGGGCAGAGTCTGCCAGTGCCCGTTGTCGCCCCAGTCCGTCGTCAGGAAGCCGACGGCGCCGTTCGCCAGGCCGTTGACCGCCGCATTGCGCAGGTTGGCCAGCGCGTTGTCCGTGCGCCCCAGCAGGGAGTTCCAGGCCGACGTGCCCGGCACCACATAGAACGGAATGCCGGAGGCGGCGAATTTCTTGCCGTGGTCGGCGAAGGGATGGTCCGCCTCGTAGCCCCACTCCATGGCGATGACGGGCCGCGGCAGTTCGGGGATCAGCTCCGGGTGCAGCATGATGATGTCGCCCCAGAACTGCATGGTCTTCCCGTGGCCGGACACAATCTTGTGGATTTCCTTGAGGAAGGAAAGGTAGACGGGGCCCACGCCCTGGGCGTCCACGGCCGCCTTGCTGCGGCCCTTGCCCAGGCTCCACGTCTCGTCGCACCCAACGTTCACCTGCCCGCTGGTGAAGTTCGGCAGCAGGTCGGCGTACATCCCGCGCAGCAGCTCCACGCTGGCGGGGTCCACCGGGCACAGGTCGCCGGAACCGGGCTTCTCGGCGAGATGCGCGTATTCCGGGTGGTCAAGCCACCGCCCCATGTGGCCGAAAGAGTTCTGGTTGGGCACCAGCTCGATGAACCGCTCCCCGCAGTACGCGTCGAAGGCGCGGATGTCCTCCGGCGTCATGGGCGACGCATCCCTCCAGACGGTCTCGTGGCCCTGGTAGGCGAAAGTGTGCTCCGTGTACAGCTGGATTTGGTTGCACTTCATCTCCGCGAAAAGGTCAGCCAGCATGCGCAGGGTGTCCATCGTCGGCACCTTGTCCCGCGCCACGTCCAGCATCACCCCGCGGTTCGGGAAATCCGGCCAGTCCTCGACGCGCACCCGGGGCAGATAGCCCGCCGGATACTGCCGTGCCAGCTGTTTCAGCGTCTGCCGCGCGTAGAAGGCCCCCGCGGCGTCATGCGCCGTCACCTTCGGCGCGGCCCCCTCCCCCACCTCCAGGAGGTACCCCTGCGCGTGCGGCATCACCGCCGCGTCCACCGCCACCACCGGCGCCGCCGCGTCCGCCTTCACGGGCGCACCCTCAAGAAACGCCAGCGACCGCGGCATAGGCAGGAGGATCAGGTCTTCGTTCGCGGGAAAAGTGGCGGGCTTCGTTTCCAGGTCCACCGTGGGCGCGGCCGTGGTGTGCATCTCCCCCTCCCCCGCCGCCTGCGGCGGCGTGCCCACACCCGTCTGGCACCCCGACAACCCCGCCGCCAGAAAAAGGCCCGCACTCAATACGACAACCAGGTGCTTCATGGTTCCACGCTCCTCCGGTTGGGGAAACCCGCCCGCCGGGATTCCCCTGTGAGACCGCAAGTATATCGGCGGAGAAGCATGTGTTGCGAGTCGGAACGGATCATTGCACGCCAACGGCTTTGGCGGGCATTAAGACCTGCCAGGCTAGAGCCTGGCGATCCCAGGGGGCGCGCGGTTCGGGGAAACGAAGGGCCGATGGTCTAGGACATTCCGACGCCGCCTCAACAGAAGAAAGACCAGAACTCAAGGGACACCCGGGAGCGGACGCCCCCTGGGAGCGCCAGGCTCCAGCCTGGCCTCTTGAGGTTTTCGAGAATAGACACCCCACAACACCAAGAGCCGCTTCTCACCACAGAGCTATCAAGGCAACAAAAGAGTTGCCAATACCATCGCGCAGAACCTATCATCGAGACAAACAAGGGGAGTCCCGCTTTTGGATGATTCAGTTCACATCGTACGGGTGGAACGGCCCGAGGGCACCGTCACCGTCCGGTTCACCCCGATGTTGGCGGAGGTGGTGCCGGAGTTTCGCGGGTTTGTGGAGGCCATGCTGTCTGCGGAAGGCGTGCGCTGGCCCGGGGAGGTGTTCATGTGCATGGAGGACGAACCGACGCCCTGCGGAACGGAAGCCGCTGTGATGGTCTTTCCCGAGTGGTTCCGGGAGAAGGCGGAAAAGCACCTTAGTCTTTGTAGAAAGCGGCCATTCTATATGTTCTTCGCAGGAATGCCGGTCGACAGTTTTTCGATGCCCATGGACGTTTCCCGTGTGACTGCGCATTACCTTGGCTACTATCTGCCGCAAGGAGCTGGAACGCAAGAAAGACTCTTTGGTGCCCTCTTTGAGCGACATGCCTGGAAGTGGCGAACCCTGATCGTGATCCCTGTTTTATCTCTACAGATGATGGTGAAAGCACTGTTGCCGGGGAACTCGGGAAGGATCTCGCGATGGCGACTCCGGGAATTGTATAGGGGAATGCTTCAGAAAGAGAAACCGCTTGACGAGGTGGAAAAGACGTCCGAGTCCCTCGGCGAGAAACCGGAAACCCCATTAAGGAAAGGGAACAATCTGGACTGCGGTGGCGATGACCAATAAGAAGAGCCAGGGGGAAGCCCGGCGATCCCAGGGGGCGCGCGCTTTGGGCAAAGGAGGGACCGATGGTCGGGAAGCATTCGCCGACCTCCCGATACGGGATTGGCGGGAACTCAGGGGATAACCCCAGAGCGAGCGCACCCTGGGAGCGCCAGGCTCCAGCCTGGCATCTTCTGCTTTTCCTGGAGGCAACACCATGACGGAGATCACACAGCCTCACTGGCATTCCCGGGGCTATCTGCCGCATTTCGACTGTCCAAACACCGTGCAGCATGTCACCTTCCGGCTTGCGGACAGTCTGCCCGCCGCCGCCCTGACCCGGATGGAGGGGGAACTCTTTCTTCTGCCGGAGGAACAGCGGGATCCGGAGCGCAGAAAGTCGCTGGAGGAACTTGCGGACGCCGGCCACGGTTCTTGCATCCTGCGGCGGCCCGACGCCGCCCTTCTTGTGCAGAGTGCCCTGCTGATGTTTGACGGGGACAGGTACCGGATGCTGGCCTGGGTGGTCATGCCGAACCATGTGCATGCGCTGATGGAGCCCTTGAACGGCTGGACGCTGGGGAAAATTGTGTGGTCATGGAAGTCTTTCACCGGAAGGCGTCTGGCCCCGTTGTTGGGCAATGTATCCGCTGGCAGAGTCTGGCACCGGGAGTATTGGGACCGTTTTGTCAGGAACGCAGACCATTTCCGCAATGTCGTGGAATACATCCACTGGAATCCCGTAAAGGCGGGGCTGGCGCGGTCTCCGCAGGAGTATGAATGGAGCAGTGCCGGACGGGGTGTCCTCCGCTATGGAGGAGAGTGAATACAAGGAGAAAGACCTGCCGGGGGGAAGCCTGGCGATCCCAGGGGGCGCGCGGTTTAGGGAAATGAAGGGCCGACGGTCTCGGCATAACTCCAGAGCGTGCGCCTCCTGGCGGCATGCGAGAACGCGAAGGGGGAAGGGCTGCCCGCACATCCTGTCACAGCGCTCCGAGGATCTCCTCCTTCCCTTTCAGGTACTCCTCTTCGGTGATGATCCCATCCTTGTAAAGCTGGTGCAGCTTTCTCAGCTTCTCGTCGAAATCCGGGTTGTCGGCATTCTCCGGCGGCGCGCTTCCCAGACGGATGCCTGTCTCCTCCACCGCATCCTTGATCACGCCGCCCGCCATTCTGGCCCAGGGTTCCACGTCCTCCCGCGCCCGCTGCGGATCAAGAACCAAGCCGGACCCGGCCAGCCCCCGGGAGCCGATGCCCGCAAGAACCATCCCCACCATCATCATGCCCAAGCCTCCGAAGGCCCGTATCATGATGGATTTCGCGATGACTTGCATGTGGGTGAAGTCCCCAAAGTGTGTGATGAACGACACAAAGGTGGATCCAAAACTCAGGAAACCCAGGATAATCAGCGTCAGGCCAACGTAGTAGACCGTCTTTCGCTCCGGCGAGATGTTTTGCCTCTTCATCACTCCCCTCCTTCATACGGCTGAGACCTGTTTTCACCCGGGCGCGCCACAAGCGGCACCCACACACCGCAAACCAGGATACGGCAGAGGCGGCAGAAAATCAAGCGCCGTTTCCTCCACGGACCAGTCAACGAAACTACTGTTGGGGAGATTTGGCTCCAGCCTGGCCGCTTTTTTTCCCGTGATGTCCTCTCGTGAATCCCATCCACGACTTGTCGCATTCCGTCCCCCCGGCGGCATCCTTATAATGGAGGCCGGAAACACCGGCCGAACCGGGAGCGCTGGCATGAACGAGTCGGAACTGGTCACACGGATCCTTGCGGGCGAGGAAAGCCTGTTCGCGCAGATTGTGTCCCGCTACAGCGGGTGCGTGTGGGCGGTCTGCTCCAGCTATGTGCGGAACCCGAGCGAGTGCGAGGACGTGGCGCAGGAGGTGTTCGTGCAGGGATACCGGCGGCTGGACACGCTGCGCAACCCGCGCGCCCTCGGCGCGTGGCTGTGCCAGCTGGCGCGCCGCCATTCGCTGATGTGGCTGCGGGGCGCGGCGCGGCGCGAGCACTCCCTGGCCCGCTACGGGGAGACGCTTCCCGCGCCCGTGCCGGACAGCGGGTCCGGGGCGCGCGGGGAACTGGAGGAGGCGGTCTGGGACGCCCTGCACGGGCTGCCGGAGCTGTACCGGGAGGCGCTCCTGCTGCGCTACGCCGAGGGCTATTCAACGGAGCAGGCTGCGGCGGCCCTGGGCATATCGGCCGCCGCCCTGCGAAAACGCACCGAACGCGCGAGGAACCTGCTGCGCGACGCCCTGTGGGAGCGCATGACCCCGGCGCTGGAGAAGCGCAGGCACAGCGGGGACTTGGAGAGGGGCATTCTGGCCGCCATTCCGTTCGGCACCGCGCCCTGGCTGGGTGCGGCGGGAACGGGGGGCGCGGCCGTGTCAGTAACCTCAATGAAGGGAGGGACCAGCACTATGTTCGGAAAGATCACCCTGATGGCGGGCGCCATCGCACTCACCCTGCTCGGGGGAAAGGCGGCGTTGCAGTTCGCTTCCGCCCCGGATGCCGCGACACCGCCACCCCTCGCGATGCAGACGGATCAAACGGATCAGTCGGAGGCGGCCCCCGCCGTTTCCGCAACCCCCGAACCGGCCGACGCGGCCGCCGCGTTGCCGTCCCCGGAAGCGGTCCCCGGTGTCACGCCTGCGGCGGAGACCGCGTCCCCCGCGCCCGCCGTCGCGCGGGAAATCCATGCCGCACCGGCCCATGTGTCCGGACGCGTCACTGACGGCGAGGGCAATCCCCTTGCGAACGCGGATGTGTTCCTGGAGGTGGGCCGGGGACTGGACCGGAACGATGTGTGTGGGCACTATCATACCCGGACCGGCCAGGACGGCCGATACCAGATCGCCGGAGTGGGGGACTTTGGGCCGGGGGTGCTGTACGCCGTCGCTGACGGATTCTGCATGGCGTTTCACCTCTGCGACCCGTCGGAGGGCGGCAGCCTGCGGGGGGTGAACGTGGAACTGTCCCCGGCGGTCCATTTCGTGGCGGGCCGGGTCGTTGACGGGAACGGCGCGCCGGTGCCCGGGGCCTCCGTGGACTGCCTGTACTATGGATACGATCTGGAGGGCCTCGCGGAAACCGCGAAAACGGGCGTGACCACGGGAAACATTGGGGGCGTCAAGCTAGTCTTCACCGCCTCCAGCGAGGACGGGGCGTTCCGCGTCGCCCTGCCGCATGGCGGCCTGTGCGATTTCCGCGTGGTCGGGGAGGGGCATGGAACGGGTTTCTTCCCCAGGGTGCCGACAGGGGAAGAGAACGCGATGTTCGCCCTGAACCCCGGCGGGGTGCTCTCCGGCACCGTGACCGACACCGAGGGACGGCCCGTGCCCAACGTCCCCGTCCGCATTGCCGGGGAGGCACGGCCCGGCGGTCTGTCCCTCGTTCTGGCGAAGATTCAGCCGCTGCCGGCGCCCCCCGTCACCGTTGTGACCGGGGCCGACGGCGGTTACCGGGCGGCGGACCTGGGCGCGGATTTCTCCTATTCGGTGGCCGTTATCCCCCCCGAACAGGAGGACACCGGAACGCTTCCCACGGAACAGGGGGTGCGCCGGATTGCCGAAATGATGCGCCAACACGACCAATCCATGCATGTTGAGGAGGTTTCCGCGGGGAAGAAAGGGCTCCGGGTGCAGGCAGGGCGGGAGACGGCGGGAGCAGACCTCATCCTCGGGGCGACCTCCTTCGCCACGCTGCGCGGACGGGTCACCGACCGCACCACGGGCCGGCCGGCATGCCCCGTGGTCGTCACAGCTGCCGTCTACGGCGGCGGCGCGAAAGACTATTTCCAGGCGAAGCGGGGCTGTTCCGCCGTGACGCTTCCGGACGGCCGCTATGAGCTGCGCCTCTCGAACCTGACCGCGCCCGTGGAGTTCAGCGTGGGGCACCTGTACATGACGGAGGGCGGCAGCGCCTGGGACCAGCCGGAAGAGGAACTCGCCACGGTCACCCTGGGCCCCGGGGAAACGCGGGAGCTGGACCTGGCGGTGGATGCGCCCGTCACCGCCCCGGTGCGCTATGTGGGCCTGGACGGCAAACCGCGGCAGGGCATTGCGGCCGCCATGCGCATGGCGGGCGCCCGGGGAGGGTGCGGCGGAGCGCTGGTCTCCGGCGCGGACGGGCGGGTGGTCTTCCACGGCCTGCGGCCCGGCGTGAGCCTTGAGGCCCTCGCCTGGCTGGGCACCGGATCAAGGACCGACACCATCGGTGTGAGCGGGGCGTTCACGGGAAAACCGGGCGAGACGGTGCCCGAGGTCACCGTGGTCTGCCGTCTTGCCGGAGGCGTGGAAGGCCTGCTCACCTATCCCGACGGACGCCCTGCGGCAAACACGGCACTGCGGTGCCGCTTGCAGGAGGGGGAAGCCAACACCGCCGGGGCCTCCGCCACCACCGATGCTTCGGGCTACTTCCAGCTCCCCGCCAGTTTGCCTGAAGGCCGGCATCCGGGCATCGTGGTGGAGTTCCTCGACCGGGAAACCGCCACGGCCTATACGGACACAGCCGAAGAGGTGGAGATCGCCGCCGGGACGCTGACCAGCCTAGGAACGCTGGCGGCGGCGGCGGAAACGGATTTGGCGCGGGTTGTGGACGCCGTGGGCTGGGACCACACCTCCAACACTGCCATCGCGCAGAACTACACGCCGGAGGCGCTCGGTACCCTTCCAGATCCGGACGCGGTGCTGAAGACAGGGCTTGCCCTCTACGACCTGGAGCGCTATGAGGAGGCCCTCGGCGTATTCGGCCTGCTGGAGGAAGAATCGCGGGACACCCCCCTTCTCCGGGCTTCGGCCCTCATTTGGCAGGGATATCTGCTGGACCTGCTGGGGCGGCGCGAGGAGGCCCTCGCCGCCTACGACGCGGCGGCGGACACCGGGGCAGCCGGTGTCATGCGTCATGACCAGTTCGGGATCTCCTACGAACCCGCCCGGGAGGCCGAGGCGCGGCGGACCGCGCCCTTCGTGCGGGTGGAGAACCTTGAAAAATAATCCAGGGGAAGCGGACGGGCGGGGGGACGGCACGGCTGCCGTCCCCCCTTTCCTTTCCGCACGCTCCGCCGCTTTTTGCGCGGGGCGGCGGCTTCCGGTAGAATAGCGGCGGTTTGTGCGCCGTCGGGTTGGATTGTCTTCACTGGAGCCCCCCCAAGTGCGTCCCCTTGCTGAAAGAAAGCCCTTTGCGCCGCTGCTTGCGGTGGTGTTTGCCGCCCTGCTGGCGGCGCTCTGCCCGCCCCTTTCCGCGCAGGACGCCGCGAAGACCCCCGCGCGCCTGTCGGCCGCGCAGCGGGACATCGGCGGCGTGACGTATGTCTCCCTCTCCCAGCTGGCCGACCAGTTGGGGGCGACGGTGCTGGTGGCGAACGGCGGCGTCGAAGTGTCGCTGGAGGGCGCCAAGGCTGTCGCCCTGCTGAACGACCCCGCCGTATCGGCGGGGCAGACCCGTTTCCCCCTCAACCATCCCCTGATTGCCGAGCAGGGGACCGCCTTTGTGTCCCTTGCGGACGCCGCGCCGTTTTTCCAGCAGGCCTTCGGGGTGGCGGTTTCGCTCGCCGGGCCCGCCCCCGCGGACACCGCCCTGCTGGCCCCGTCCACGCCTTTGGAGGCCCCCCTGGAGGAGGAGGATCCCGCCGCCCTGCTGGAAACGGTGGAGCCGTTGACCCCCGCCGCCGAAGCCCCCGCCGCCGAAGCCCCCCCCGTGGAGGAACCGCCCGCACTGGAACCGCTCGTTCCTGAACCGCCGGAGGCGGCAGACCCGGAGATGACCCCGGCACCCGAAACGCAGCCCCCCCCGGCGGAGGAGGAATCCGAACGGCCCGCAGTGGAGGTGCTTGTCAAAGGTCCGGTGGTTTCGCTCGTGCTGGACCCCGGCCACGGCGGCTCGGATGCCGGCTCCACCGGCCCGAACGGCCTCCAGGAAAAGGGCGTGACCCTGGCACTGGCCCAGCGCGTGGCCGCAAAGTTCGCGGAGCTTTCCCAAATCCCCGCAGCCCTCACGCGGGCCGACGACCAGACCATGACCGCCGGCGAGCGGACGGTGGCGCAGGGGGTGCGGCCCGGCGCGCTGATCGTAAGCATCCACATCGGCGCCTCCTCAGCGCCCGCAGCCCCGGTCACCGTGCTGCATCCCGCCGTGCGCGGGGAGGGCGGCGACGCCGACGGTCTCGCGGCGCGCGCGGCGGATCTGGCCGCCGGCCTGGCGGCCGCCCTCACCGGCGCAAACCAGCCGGCCGCCGTGCACAGCGCCCCCCTGCGGGTGCAGACGGCGGCGGCGGTGCCCTGCATCCTCCTGGAGTGCGGCACCCTGGCCACGGCGGAGGGCGAGGCCGCCCTGACGGATGAGGCGGCGGCCGCAAGCCTCGCGGACGCCCTGGCGGCCGCCCTGGCGCAGACCCTGGAGGCGTTCAACGCCCGGGAACAAACCCCGTGACAAAAGGCATGGTACACACGTGAAGAGCGGAGCGAAAAAGAGCATCCTGTTCCGGCTGGCCCTTTCCCTGTGGGCGCTGGCCACGCTGGTGCTGTGCGTGGTCGTCGCGGCGATGGCCGCCGAAATGATCAAGACAGGGCGCAGCCCCATGACGGCGCTCACCGCCCCCCTCCCCGCCGGGGACGCGGCCGGGGAGCGGGCTGCGAACGCAACGCCCGAGACGTTGAAAACCGCCCAGTTGTATTTCGCCGCCGAGGACGAGAGCGGGCTCGCGCCCGAGCCGGCCTCGCTGGAGTGGGGCCCCCGCACGGTGGAGAACTGCCGCAGGGCCCTGACGGCGCTGGTGGCGGGGCCCCGCCAGCCGGGACTGGCCGCCGTGTTCCCCGAGGGCACGCGCGTCCGCGGCGTCTATCTGCTGGACGGCGGCGAGCTGGTGGTGGACTTCTCGAACGAGATTTCGCTGGGCGCGATGCGCCAGCGCAGCGCCGCCCGCGAGGCCCTGCTGACCCAGGCCATCGCGACCACCCTCGTGCAGGAGGCCCTGCGCGGCACGGACGACCAAAGCCTCCGGTCCGTGCGCATTCTGATCGAGGGTGCCCCGCCCCTGGAGCAGTTCCCCGCGCATCTGGACTGGTCGCAGCCCGTCCTGCCCGACCCCGGCTGGGTGCAGGCGCAGATGCAATGAGCGGGGGGGGCCCCAAAGAGCCCGCCATCGGCGTGTTCGATTCCGGGGTCGGCGGGCTGACGGTCTTCCGCCGCATCGCCGAGGCCCTCCCCCGCGAGCATCTCTGCTACTTGGGCGACACCGCCCGGGTGCCCTACGGCACCAAGTCGGCCGACACGGTCATCCGCTACGCCCGCTCCTGCGCCGCCCACCTCCGGGCCCGGGGCATCAAGATGCTGGTCGTCGCCTGCAACACCGCCTCCGCCTACGCGCTGGAAGTCCTCCGCGATGAGCTGCCCCTTCCCGTGATCGGCGTGGTCGAACCCGGCGCGCGCGCCGCCATCGCCCGCACCAAGACGGGCCGCGTGGGCGTCATCGGCACCCCGGGCACGGTTGCCAGCGGCGCCTATGTCCGCGCCATTGCCGCCCTCTCCCCGGACATCCGGGTCTATTCCCAGGCCTGCCCGCTGTTCGTCCCGCTGGTGGAGGACGGCTGGACCACCGGTCCCGTCCCCGAAGCCGTGGCATCGCGGTATTTGGACAGACTGGCCGCAAGGGGGGTGGACACTCTGGTGCTGGGATGCACCCACTACCCCCTCCTGCGCGGGGTCATTGCCAAGGCCATGGGTCCGAAGGTTTGCCTCGTGGACAGCGCCAAAGAAACAGCCAAGGCGGTTGTGGAAACCCTCCAGGACCGGGCAATGCTCCAGACGGGAACCCGCCCTGGCCGCCGGGAGTTTTACGCGAGTGACGCCCCGGAGAGTTTTGCCAAGGTGGGGGCCCGGATGCTGGGCCCGCGCACCCCCCTCGCGCAGGTGGAATGGGTGGATGTTTAGATTCATGCCGCCCAGTTTGTTGCCAAAAACACACATGTTTGTGTTTATTATTGTCTTTATTTGCCTGTTAGTACCCGCTGGCCATGCCGATGACCCAACAAGCGCATCCGCCATTGCGCAACGCTGCCACGTCCTGTTGGAAGGGCTGGGCTATGCCCCGGACACCATCCGGGAGGGCCGTGTGGATGCGTCCGACTCCTTTGTTCTCAACGCACCCTTTTCCGGGGCGCGCTCTTGGGGTGACACCCGGGCGGCGTTTGTGGCGGAATTCGTCCGTTTGGGGGTGACGGTGGTGGAGGCACCCGGGCTGGACGACTATGCCGCCCTGCATCTCTTCCGGGGGGGGCAGTTGATCGGGGAGGTGGTGTTTCTCCCGGTGGAGATGACCGAAGAGCCCGAAGAGACGGAGGTGCCCGAGGAGGTCCCCGCCGTTGTGAAAGCACCGCCTGAACCGCCAACTGCCGCTCAGGAAGCGCTTTCCCTCCCTCCGGACCCGGACCCCGAAAGCTCCTCCCCCCCCCTCGAGGAACCCGAATCCGCGCCGACCGATCCTTCGGCCTGTGAAGCCGTCACGGACCTGGTCCGTCATGTCCTCCTGACAGGCGGTGTTCCGGAGGACCATTTTGCTCCCGAAGGGCAGTCCCCGGCGGCGCAGCCGCCGAAATTAACCGTCACCCTTCCGCCGGAAATCGCCGTGGAACAGGTGGCCGAATGGGTGGAATCCGCGACCGCCGAATACGGGTTCTATTTGGAGACCTATCAGGGGGGGCCCCACCGGGCCATCCTCCGGGTAAGCCAGGAGCACAGCTCCTGCCTGGAGCTCGTCTGCGTGACGGAGGCGCAGGAGCCTTGGGCGGTGGCGGGCACCGCCGCCGAACCCGTGCCGCCTGCATCCCCGCCCCCCGCGCCCCTTCCGGAGCCGGTTCCGCCCGCACAAGAAAGCGCCCCTCCGCTGGTGCCCGCACCGGCGAAAAAGGCCCCCCCCGCCGGGGGGAAGGGGCCGGTTCGGGTGGCCATCATCCTCGACGATGGCGGTTGGGGCGGCCCGGAGACGCGCCGGGTGCTGACGCTGGACAACCGGCTGACGCTGGCGATCCTGCCGAACGCGCCAAAGACGGAGGCGCTGGCGAGGGAGGCGGCGGAGAAGGGCTTCGAGGTGATGCTGCACATGCCGATGGAATCCAGCCTGACGGCGCGGAAATTCCCCGGCCAGGTTGAGACGTCCATGGACCGGGAAACCATCCACCGGCTCGCCCGCGAGGCCGTGGCCCAAGTTCCGGGACTCGTGGGGGTGAACAACCACACCGGCACCCTGTTCACGCAGGACGCGGAGCGGATGGGCTGGTTCATGGAGGTGCTGCGGGAGAAGAACCTGTACTTCGTGGACAGCATGACCACCGCCAAGTCTGCGGCCCACGCCGCCGCCGGGGCGGCGGGGCTCAAGGCGGCGCGCCGGGATGTGTTCCTGGACAACGACGCCAGCCTTCCCTACATCCGCAACCAGGTGCGGGAGCTGGTCAAGCGCGCGCGGACGCGCGGCAGCGCCGTGGCCATCGGCCACTTCCGCCGAAACACCGTCACCGTGCTGGAGGAAATCCTTCCGGGACTGGAAAAGGAGGGCGTGGTGTTGACACGCATGTCGGAGCTGGTGCAATGAGCGTGGTGCTTGCCTTTGAGAGTTCCTGCGATGAGACCGGCGTGGCCGTGGTGGAAAACGGCCGGACCGTGCGGTCCAACCTGGTGATCTCGCAGATTGAGATCCACCGCGTCTTCGGCGGGGTGGTCCCCGAGATCGCGTCGCGCCAGCACATCAAGGCCATATACCCCCTGGCCGTCGCCGCGCTGGACGAGGCCGGACTGACGCCCGCCCCCGGCGAAACCCCGGCGGTGGACGCCGTCGCGGCGACCAACGGCCCCGGCCTGATGGGGTCGCTGCTGGTGGGGCTGGGCTTCGCCAAGGCACTGGCCTACGCATGGAAAAAGCCCTTCATCCCCGTCCACCACATTGAGGGGCACCTGTTCTCCGCATTCCTCGACGCCGAGCCGCCGAAGTTCCCCTTCCTCGCGCTGGTGGTCAGCGGCGGGCACACCCAGCTCATCGAATGCGGCCGCCCGCACCACTATGTCCTGTTGGGCACCACGCGCGACGACGCCGTGGGCGAGTGCTTTGACAAGGTGGCCCGCCTGCTGGACCTGCCCTACCCCGGCGGGCCGTCCATCCAGCGCGCGGCGGAGGGGGGCAACCCGAAGGCCTTCAAGTTTCCCCGGGCCATGCTCCGCGACGAGAGCCTGGACTTCAGTTACAGCGGGCTGAAGACGGCGGTGCTGTACACCCTGCGCGACCACCCCGACGCCGGCCGGGCCGACCTGGCGGCGAGTTTCCAGGAGGCGGCGGTGGACCTGCTGATCGCCAAGACGGAGCGCGCCCTCGACCGGACGGGCGCGGAGCGCCTCGTGATCGCGGGGGGCGTGGCGGCCAACCGCCTGCTGCGCGAGCGCGCGGCGCGGCTGCCTGCGGAGCTGTTCCTCCCGCCCATGAAGTACTGCGTGGACAACGCCGCCATGATCGGCGCCGCCGCCGCGTCCCGGCTGGAGCACGGCCTCGTCGAGGGGGGGCTGGACACGGCGGCGGACCCGTCCCTGCCCCTGTGCGCGTCCCGGGAAGACTGAGTCCCTTTCCGATTGACTTGACCGCCGCCGCTTCGTATGCTGGTGGACGAAACAGCGGCCGGCGCGCCGCAGGCAACCCCAAGGAGGAGCGAACCATGGCAGCATCCAAGAAGAATCACAGCCCCAACGACCTGCGCAGGCGCGTGGGAAACATGGACCAGATCGCGGGGGTCCGCATGGTGGCGCTGGAGGATGGCAACGAGCGGCCCAGCCGCGCGGCGGTCTTCCACACCGGCTCGGGCCTGGAGTTCACGGTCATGCTGGACCGGTGCCTGGACATCTCCGCCGCGAGTTTCTGCGGCAAGGCGATGGGCTGGCGCTCGGTGTGCGGCGACGTGGCGCCGCAGTACTACGAGCCCGAGGGCTTCCGCTGGCTGCGCAGCTATTTCGGCGGCCTGCTCACCACCTGCGGCCTCTCCAATGTGGGGGGGCCCGCGGCGGACAGCGCCGTGAGCGGCGTGGGCCTGCACGGCCGCATCGGCAACGCCCCGGCGCGGAACGTCCAGGTGGAGCAGGACTGGGATGAGGACGGCTACTACCTCCTCTCTGTCGAGGGCACGATGCGCGAGGCCGTGGTTTTCGGCGAAAACCTCACCCTCACCCGCAACGTCTTCACCGTGATGGGCGAGAAGCGCTTCTGGGTGCAGGACACGCTCACCAACGAGGGCTTCCGCCGGTCGCCGTTCATGCTGCTGTACCACTGCAACGTGGGGTGGCCCGCCGTGGACGGCGGGTCGCGGCTCTACGCGCCCAGCCGCCGGGTGGCGCCGGTCACGGACCACGCGCGCGACGGCCAGGAGAAGCACAACGTCATGGACCCGCCCACGCCGGACTATGCCGAGAAATGCTACTACCACGACATGGAGCCCGACGAGGAGGGCGCGGTCACGGCGGCCATCGTCAACAGGGACGGCTTCGGCGTCTATGTGAAGTACTTCAAGGACGAGCTGCCGCGCTTCGTGCAGTGGAAGATGATGGGCGAGCAGGACTACGTCTGCGGGCTGGAGCCGTGCACCTCCGGCGTGGCGGGGCGCGCCGAGACGGAGAAACAGGGCCTGCTGGAATATCTGGAGCCCGGCGAGTCGCGGGCCTTCGGCCTGGAGTTCGGCGTTGTGGAGTCGCCGGAGGAGCTCGAGGCGCTGCGCAAGATGCGGCGGCGCGTCAAAACCGAATATGTCCGCAAACCCCTCGACCTGCTCAAGGGCGGCAAATAGCGCGCGGCGGGAGGCGGAATCCGCACCGAGGTTCTTTTTTCAGTGAACGACACGGCAGTCCATTCAGAGGAGACGCTCAGGGGGGCGTTTCAGCGGCTCTTCCCCGGGGAGACGCCGCGTCTCGCGCGCGCCCCCGGCAGGGTCAACCTGATCGGGGAGCACACCGACTACAACGGCCTTCCCGTCCTCCCCATGACGCTGGCGCACGAGGTGCGCCTGCTCTTCTCCCCCCGCGCCGACACCCGGGTGCTGCTGCGCAACCTGCGGCCCGAATACCCGCCTGTGGAGTTTGACGGCGCCGGCAAGCCGTCCCCCTCCCCCGCCGGGTCGTGGGAGAACTATGTGAAGGCCGCGCTTCTCGGGGCGCGCCAGTATGCCCCCGGCCTGCCGGACGCCGGACTGAACCTGCTGGTGGACGCCACCCTGCCCGCCGGGGCGGGCCTGAGTTCGTCCACCGCCCTGGTGGTGGCCGCTGCCCTCGCCTTTCTGGACGCCGCCGGCCGCGCCCCGGCAACGATCCGGGACCGGCTGCGGCTGGCCTCCGCCCTGGCGGAGGCGGAGCATTTCGTGGGCACGCGCGGAGGCGGCATGGACCACGCGGTCCTCCTGCTCGGGAGCGCGGGCCACGCCTGCAAGATAGACTTCTTCCCCCTGCGCGTGGAGCACGCGCCCCTGCCCGACGACTGCGCCGTGGTGGTGTGCGACTCCCTGGTGAAGGCGGAGAAGAGCGGCGCGGCGCGGGGCAAATACAACCTTAACCCGCGCCTGTGCGCCCTGGCCTGCGCGTTGGTGCGCCGGCAGCTCCGCGAGGACTTCGGCGAGGAGGTGCCCCTGGAACGTTTGGGCGACCTGTGGTCCGGCCCCCTCTGCCTCACCACGCGCGAGGCGGAAAACCTGTTCATGAGCGCCATCCCCGAGGGGCGGCTTACCCTGCCGGAAATCGCGCGGCTCCTGGGCCTCTCCCCCGAAGACGCGGCGCGGAAACACCTCCCGGACGTCACCGTGCCCCCTGAAGGGGTGGACCTGCACGCCCGGGTCACCCACCAGGCCGCCGAGTACCGCCGGGTGGAGCATGCCCGCGACGCCCTCATCGCGAACGACCCGGAGGCCTTCGGCCGCCTCATGGTCGCCTCGCACGACAGCTGCCGCGACAACCTCGGCGTGAGCTGCCCCGAACTCGACCGGCTGGTGGACACGGCCCTCAAGGCGGGGGCCCTGGGCGCGCGCCTGACCGGAGCGGGTTTCGGCGGCGCCACCGTCAACCTCGTCTGGCGCGAGAAGACCTTCTCCTTCATTGAGCAAATGGCCCGCGTCTGCTATTCGGGACACCCCGGCCCGCCGCCGGTCTTCATCGCCGAGACCGCGCCCCCCGCCGGTGTGGGGGAATTGCACGGGTAGCCGCGCACCGCTCCGGGTCTTTCCCTAACGCGCCGGGCGCACCGGAAACGCCGCAAGCACCCCGGCGGTGGCCGCTGTCATTCCCTGCGTGTAGGCCCCGGGGTCCCGGACCTCGAAGCGCATCATTTCCCGCGCCCCGGCCCCATATCGGACAAACCCGTCGCCGGTCACGGAGACGCGCACGGGGGAAAAGGTGAAGAGGTCGTTGGCGGGCACGGTGGCGGCATCCCCGCCGGGCCGGACCGCATATCCCGCGTCCGTCTTGACGATGGGCTGCCCGCACAGGGCCGCAAACACGGCGGTGCACCACAGGTTGCGCGTTTCCGCGAAGAGTTTGTCGCGGCGCGCCGGGTCCACCGGCTGGCGCAGGAAGGCAAGGGGATCGTCGGTCTCCTTTTCCAGGGCGTAGATAAAGAACTGCACCAGCTCCGGCGGCGCGCCGCGCAGCAGGTCCCCGTGGTTCGCCTGCCAGAACGAGGCGTGGCCCTGGTTCTGCCACGCGCCGCCGTCAAAACAGGGCACCCAGTAGACCGGCAACCCGGAACGCATCAGGCCGACATAGGCCTGCGGGTCAATCATGACGTTGTACTCGACGAAGTCGGGGCTGGAAGCGTCGCCGATGAAGGCACCAATGCGGCGGATCTTTTTGCGGCACAGCTCCGGATCCCGGTTGAACGCCGCCACCACGTCGCGGATGCTTCCCACGGACAGCACGACCACAGGCTCGGGGCTCTCCCGCAGCGTCTTCAAGATCAGCTCCACACCCCCCTGCCATTCCGGCCCCCGGTCCAGCCCCTTGTCATCGGGACTCGTGAGCGCGGGCCAGAGCCCCGCGGCCACGGGAACCTTCCTTCCCGTGAGGGCGTTCATCTGCCCCACGGGGATGGCGCCGGGCCGCCGGGCCTGCTCCCCTTTCATGCCCTGATCCAGCACAATCCCCAGAATCCTGACGCCCGGCAGGGCATACAAAGTCGCCACATCGAAGTGGTCGTCGGGGTCGTCGTGGGGATGAAAGAGGTCGGTGCAATAGAGCACCGGCACGTCACCAGCCGCTGCGGACAGGGAGAGGGCGCACACAACAAACACGGCTGACAACAAACGCATGGGAACCTCCTGGGCGGCGGCGGTGGACCGCGCGCCGCGGGGGCATTTTACCGCATGCGGAGCCGCCGCGGCGAAGTGCCGGAGAGGGAGGATGGACGAGATGGACCCTATGGACGGCATGGACAACGCGAACCGGGGAAGTTCCCCTCCGGCCGACATGGCATCCGCGCGTTCTCATGCACTAAAATACACGCGGCCCGACGGCCCCGCCGTTTCCCCCAAAACATCCTTTCCGGACAGGTGTTCTTTTGCCCTCCATCGAAAAGCTTCTTGCAGGCCTCAATCCGCCCCAGCGCGCCGCTGTCGAACAGACGGAGGGGCCCGTGCTGACGCTGGCGGGGGCGGGCAGCGGGAAGACCCGGGTGATCACGCGGCGCATCGCCTATCTGGTCGCCTCCGGGCTCGCCGCGCCGGAGAACATCCTCGCGGTGACCTTCACGAACAAGGCGGCGGGCGAGATGCGCGAGCGGGTGGCGGAGCTGATCGGGCGCGACGCGGCGGCCCGGGCGGTGGTCAGCACCTTCCACTCCTTCTGCGTGCGGGTGCTGCGCCGGGAAATCACGGCGCTGGGCTACCGGTCCAACTTCACGATCAGCAGCGAGAGCGACGCGCGCACCCTGCTGCGGCGCGTGCTGGACGACCTGGGCGCGCAGCACGAGCGTTTCGACCCCGGCCTGTTCCTGTCCGCCATCAGCCTCGCCAAGAACACGGGCAAGTCCCTGGACCAGGCGGCGGACGGCGCCGCAGGAAAGGACGAGAAGTACGCCCAGTACATGCGGGAGGTCTTCACGCGCTACGACTCCGCCCTGCGGGCGGCGAACAGCCTGGACTTCGACGACCTGCTGTCGCTGACCCTGCGGCTGTGGACCGAGCACCCGGACTCGCTGGCCGCCCTGCAGAAACGGTTCCGCTACGTCATGGTGGACGAGTACCAGGACACGAACAAGGTGCAGTACGAGCTGCTGACCGCCCTGGTCCGGAAGCGCCGCAACCTTTTCGTCGTGGGGGACGACGACCAGTCCATCTACGGCTGGCGCGGGGCGGATGTGCGCAACATCCTGGGGTTTGAGAAGGACTTCCCCGAGGCCCGCGTCATCACCCTGGACCAGAACTACCGGTCCACGGAGACGATTCTCGCCGCGGCAAACCAGGTGATCGGGCACAACACCGCGCGCCGCCCCAAGAACCTCTGGTCGGCCCTGGGCAAGGGGCGCCCGCTGGACCATTTTGTGGTGGCGGACGAGGAGGAGGAGGCGCGGGCGGTGGTGGAATGGCTCGGCACCATCCGCGAGAAGGCCGGGGCGAAGCCCGCCGACTTCGCCATTCTCTACCGGTCCAACCTCCAGTCGCGCCCCTTTGAAATCGCCCTGCGCCGCGCGGGTGTCCCCTACGCCGTCTACGGCGGCCAGGAGTTCTTTGAACGCGCCGAGGTGAAGGACATTCTCTCCTACCTGAAGATCATCGCGAACCCCCGGGACGAGGCGGCCTTCCTGCGGGTGGTCAACATGCCCCGGCGCGGCATCGGGGACGCGGTGCTCCACCAGGCCCACGACCTCTGCCGCGCCGAGGGGAAATCGCTGGGCATGGCGCTGGCCGCCATGCTGGAGCGCGGAAGCGCCCCCAGGGCGGCGGAGATGGGCATCCGCCGTTTCCTCTCCATTTTGGCGCATTTCCGAAAACGCTTCCGGGAACGCGACGGGGCCATGGGCGCCATCCTGCGCGACCTGGTCGCCGAGATCGGCTATCTGGAGGAGCTGGAGCGCACCAGCCGCACGCCGGAACAGTACGAGGCCCGCAAGGAATGCGTGGAGGCGGTGGTCAACGCCGCCGCCCTCTACGAGGCCGACACGGACCACCCCTCTCTTTCCGGGTTCCTGGACACCTCCAGCCTGAACGGAGGCGACCGGCCCGACCGCAACGGGGACCAGCGGCAGGACGCTGTGTCACTGATGACCATCCACAGCGCGAAGGGCCTCGAGTTCCCCTTCGTGTTCATCGTGGGTATGGAGGAGGGCACCCTCCCCCACGACCGCAGCGTTAAGGAGGGCGGCCTGGAGGAGGAGCGCCGGCTCTTCTACGTGGCCCTCACCCGCGGACAGCGCCATGTGACGCTGTTTGAGGCCGTGCTGCGCACCATCCGGGGCCGGGAGAAAACCACGAAACCCAGCCGTTTCCTGCTGGAATTGCCGCAGGAACTGGTGAACACCCGTGTGCAGGCCGCGCGCACGCTCATGGAACCGGCCCCTGCCGACACGCCGCCGCCGCGCAAGCGAAAATCCGGCCCGCGGCGACAGCGGTGACTCCGGGCAGAGGAGCACCCTGAAAATGCGGCGATCTTCAGCCAGACGCCTGCATTGCCCCCGGATCTGGCTGAATGACGCCTTTGCCCCCGGCAGCCTCCCGGCTGCCGGTGTTCTTTGGCAAACGCA
The DNA here is from genome assembly GCA_012730045.1 of Candidatus Hydrogenedentota bacterium. Classification (NCBI taxonomy): domain Bacteria; kingdom Pseudomonadati; phylum Candidatus Hydrogenedentota; species Candidatus Hydrogenedentota bacterium. The sequence goes on from JAAYBR010000096.1 coordinate 33,960, forward strand.
CCGCGTCTTTCGCGCCAAACCGGCCATCTGCTATACTCCCCTTTTCGCCCTCGGCCTTTCACCGTTAGGAGAAACCACATGTCCATACAGCCCCACGGGGGAACGCTTGTCAACCGTTTTCTGCCCGCCGACGCGGCCGCACACATCGTTGAATCCGCCGCCGGCATGGCCAGCATTCAGGTGGACGCGTACACCGCCTTTGACATGGACTGCATTGCCAAGGGCATCTTCAGCCCCCTGACCGGGTTCATGAACGAAGAGCAGACCCGGCGGGTGCTGGACACGATGGAGCTGGCTGCGGGGATTCCGTGGACCATTCCGATCCTGCTGGCCGTGTCCGCGGAGCAGGCGGACAGGCTGGAGACCGGCGCGCCCGTACTCATCCGGGACGACCGGGACGAGGCGGTGGCGGTGCTGCACCTGGCGGAGAAGTTCTCCCTCGACAAGGGGGAGGTCTCGGAGAAGGTGTACCGCACCCGGGACACGGCGCATCCGGGCGTGGCGTACACGATGGGGCTGGGCGACGTGTTTCTGTCGGGGGAACTCGACGTGCTGAAGGACCGCCGCGTGGAGCATCAGGAGCACAACCTGACGCCCGTGGAGACCAGGGCGGCCTTCGCGGAGCGCGGGTGGCGGCGCATCGTGGCGTTCCAGACGCGCAACCCGATCCACCGGGCGCATGAGTACATCACCAAGTGCGCGCTGGAGACCTGCGACGGCCTGCTGATCCACCCGCTCATGGGCACGACAAAGAGCGACGACATCCCCGGCGACGTGCGCATGAAATGCTACGAGGTGCTCATGGAGCACTACTATCCCCGCGAGCACGTCATGCTGTCCATCATGCCGGTGAACATGCGCTATGCGGGGCCCCGCGAGGCGGTGATGCACGCCATCGTGCGCAAGAACTACGGCTGCACCCACTTCATCGTCGGCCGCGACCACGCGGGCGTCGGCAACTATTACGGCACCTATGACGCGCATCACATCTTCGACGAGATTGACCCGGCGGCGCTGGCGATCACGCCCATGTTTTTCGACCACTCCTTCTACTCGAAGCGCACGGGGGAAATGGCGACCTCCAAGACGGCCCCGGGCGGCCCGGAGGACCGCGTCACCCTGAGCGGGACCAAGGTGCGGGAGATGCTCGCGCGCGGCGAGATGCCGCCGGCCGAGTTCACACGCCCCGAGGTGGCCAGCGTGCTGATCGAGTGGGCGCGGGGGGCAAACGGGTCCGCGACCTGACACGGCGGAAAGAGACTGCATGCTGCTTGGTGTTTGCACGGCCAACGACGCGACCCTGCGTGCCGGCGCGGTGGAGAACCCGCTGGAGGCCGAGTACCTCGCCCGCACAGTCGAGGCGCTTGCCGCCAAACACGCGGACATTGAATGCCGGGTTTTCTCGGGGGTCGCCCCCGGAGGCCCGGCGGGGGACGGTGTGACACCGGTTTCCCCGCGTGTCGTTTTCCCTTTTTCCCGTTCCTACCGGCCCGGTCTCCGCAGGGCCGCGTCCGCCGCGCGGGTGGATGTGCTGGTCGCGCATCCCTCCGTGCTGTCCGCCGGAAAGGCCGACCACGACCGGGTGGCGTTCATCTTCGACCTCCTCCCCTGGCGAAAGCGCACGGGGCCGTCCGGCGTGGTGGAATACGCGCTGCCCCGGCATGTGGCGAAAGTCTGCCGGGACGCGCAGGGCATTGTCTGCCCCTCGCGGGAGGCGCAGCGCATCTGCGCGGGCCTGCTGGGCGTCGGGCTGGAGCGCATTACCGTGGCCCCGCCGGGGGTGCATCCCCTGTTTTCCGAGCCGATGCCGCCCCTGGTGGCCCCGCCCTACTGCGTGACCGCGCTCACCCCCTACACCGCCCCCCTGCTCCCGGCGGTCCTTGAAACGGCGAAGAAGCGCCCCGAGCTTTTTCCTCCCACCCTGGTGGTGACCGGCCCCCCGATGCCGGACGAGCCCAAGGACTGGGGCATGCCCGTGATCCGGGTGGAGTCGTGCCCGCCGCGCGCGCGCGCGGCCCTGCTGCAGCACGCCGCGTTTTTCCTCTACCCCGCGCTGCACGACCTGTCGGGCATGCCCGTGCTGGAAGCGCTGCGCGCCGGGACGCCCGTGGTCACATCACGCGCGGGGGCGCTCCCCGAGGTGTCCGGCAGCGTGCCGTTCTTCTGCGACCCGGAGAGCAGCGCGTCCCTCGTGCAGACCCTCCGGCGGCTGGCGGAGGAGACGCCGCGCGAGCGGCGGGAGCGCGTCGCCACGGGGCGGGTGGTCGCGCAGGACCACGAATGGGGGCGGTGCGCGTGGAAACTGCTGTCGGCGGCCAAGCGGGCCGGTTGACATTTCCCCGCCAATGCACCAGAATACCGGCATGATGACACGGCTGGCCACACGCGCCCTGTTCCTCTGCCTGCTGCTGACGGCGGCGGGCTGCTCCCTGCCCGGGTTCCAGGACCCGATCCTGTCGCTGGGCGAGTGGGGGGACGAGGAGACGCGGGTGGACTTCCGGCTGAGCCGGTTCACCCTGGACTTTGCCTTCTCGGCGGGAACGTTCACCGTGGTCGGCGACTACACCGTGAACCCCGACGCCAATCCGAAAGAGGTGGATTTCACCGCGCGCAAAATCAGGTACACCCTCTCCGGAGACGGGGGCAGGAAGGGAACCTGGCGGCGGCTCTCCATTGTTCAGGCAAACGAGCTCCACCAGGAAATGCTCGCGGCCGCCGAAACCTCGGCGGATGTGCACGCGGCGCAGAAACTGCTTGTGTTTCTGGAGAGTCTCGCCTCCGGACTGCCCGCGCCGGGCATCTACAGCATTGAGGTCACCTTCGGCACCTATCTCTCCCTCGGCTACAACCGCCCGGCCACCGGCCGGCCCTGGGACATGGAGGCCGCGCTGGTCCGCGAGGACTACTGAGCGCTTCCCGTCATCAGCGCGCCGTAGCCGTCCCGCCATGTCGGGAAGCGAAACGCATAGCCCGCCCCCCGCAGCCGCCCGTTCGAGACGCGGCGGCACCCCCCGTGCATGACCGGCGCCCCCGTTTCGGCCGGGGACGCGTCCACCGAAAGTGTCACACCCGCCCGCGCGGCCAGCCAGGAGAACACCTCGGCGCGCGGCGCGGGCGCATCGTCCACGGCGCAATAGACGGGCGTGGGCGCGTCCTGCGCCGCCAGAAAGGCCAGCGCCCCCGCGCAGTCGTCACGGTGGACCAGATTGAGGATGCGGCGCTCGTGGGGACAAATCACCGCCCGACCCGAGCGCACCTCATCCAGAAGCCGGGTGCGGCCCGGGCCGTAGATGCCCGCCAGCCGGACCACCGTGGCGGGAAAGGGGCCCTCCAGAAAGACACGTTCCCCCTCCAGAAGCATCTGTCCGGAGAAGGTCTGGGGTTCTGTGGGCGACGTCTCGTCCACCCATTCGCCGTCCTGCTGGTGGTAAACCCCGGTGCTGGAGGTGAAGAGGACCCGCCGGGGGGACTGTCCCGCCGCAGCGAGGGCGCGCAGGAGGCTGCGCGGTCCGTCCACGTAGGCCCGCCGGTAGGCCTCGGGCGTGGAGGCGTCCGCCGAGGCCGTGTAGAAGACCCAGTCCAGCGGAACATCGGGCAGGGGCGGCCCACCCGCCGCGCACAGGTCGCCGGTCAGGATGCGGACACCGTCACCGCGCGTTTCGGCGCGGCGGCGCAGCCCCCAGACGGTGTGGCCTGAAACGGTCAGGGCGGCGCCCAGCGCCGCCCCGACATATCCAAACCCGGCAATGTAGGCATTCGCCATGCGCGGGTGTCTCCCGGTTCTCCGCGTCAGCCGTTGACGCGCTGGAACTCGGCCATGAAGTCGCAGAGGGTCCTGACCCCCTCGACGGGCATGGCGTTGTAGATGGACGCGCGCACGCCGCCGACGGAACGGTGGCCCTTCAGCCCGTCCAGGCCCGCCTTCTTCGCCTGGTCAATGAACAGCGCCTCCTGCTCCTCGGTCCCGGCGCGGAAGGTCACGTTCATGATCGAACGGTGCGCCTTTTCGGCGTGGCCGCGGTAGAAGCCGCCGCTGTTGTCAATGGCGTCGTACACCATCGCCGCCTTCATCCGGTTGAGCTCGCCCATCTTCTCCAGCCCGCCGATCTCGTCGCGGAGCCACTTCATGACCAGGCCGATGATGTAGATGGTGAAGGTGGACGGCGTGTTGTACATGGAGTCGTTCTCGACCAGCACCTTGTAGTCGAGGAGCGGCGGCAGGTTGGCCGGAACGCGCTCCAGCATGTCCGCCCGCAGCAGCACGACCGCCGTGCCCGAGGGCCCGACGTTCTTCTGGGCGCCGGCGTACATGAGGGCGTACTTGCGCGGGTCAAAGGGGCGGCACAGGAAGTCGGACGAGGCGTCGCAGAAGAGCGGCTTGCCCTTCACGTCGGGCTCGGCGGCGAACTGGATGCCCTGGATGGTCTCGTTGGAGGTCATGTGGACGTATTCGGCCCCGGGGTCGAGGTCCAGCTCGGCATCGCCGGGCATGCGCACGAAGTTGTCCGCCTTGCCGGACCACGCGGCGCGGACCGCGCCGAAGCGCCCGGCGTCCTTCATGGCCTTGGAGGCCCAGGAGCCGACGTGCAGATAGTCCGCCTTCTTCCCCGCGAGGAAATTCATCGCCAGCATGGTGAACTGCTGCGTCGCGCCGCCGGGGGTGAAGAGCACATGGTAATCGTCGGAAAGGCCGAGCAGGGACTTCAGGTCCGCCTGGGTCTCCTCCAGAATCTTGAGGAAGGTCTTGGACCGGTGGCTGATCTCCATGATGGAGGCGCCCGCCCCCGGAAGAACCGGAAGGTCGGCCTTGGCCTGTTCGATCACTGGAAGGGGCAGGGTGGCGGGGCCGGCGGAAAAGTTAAAAACGCGTGCCATCTGTGGGGGTCTCCCTGTTGTTCGTGCGGGTTGGCGCGGAGATCGGTCACCCGTCCCGCCTCCCGGCGGTGCCGGAAGGGAGTGACCAGCCCCAAGGGCGGGATGGCCGTCGCCGCGCTGAATGGGCGGAATTATACCCCAGTGTTCCCTCCGTTCCCAAGTTGACGCTTCGCCGGCGTGGACGAGGGGGACGGCATGGACAAGATGTACGGGGGGGCGGGCATCTTGCGCCTCCCTGTCCGCGTTTTCCGCGCGCGCGGCGTTATGCCGGGCGGAACGTGCTATCATGGACGGGCGGCACTGCCCGGGGCATGGTCTGGGGCCTTGAATGTGGAGGATGGACCGGTGGCAAAGGACATGGGTGTGGATGCGGCCCGGCTGGACCGGGCGCGGGGGTGTCTGCTGGGGCAGCTCGCGGGGGACTCTCTGGGATCGCTGGTGGAGTTCATGCGGCCGGGGGAAATCCGGGAGGAGCACCCGGACGGGGTGTGGGATCTGGAGGACGGCGGCTCCTGGAACACCCTGGCGGGGCAGCCGACGGACGACTCGGAAATGGCCCTGGCCCTGGCGCGGTCGCTGGCGGAGCGGGGTGTCTTCAACCCGGGCGCGGTGCGCGGGGCGTATGTGGACTGGCTGCACTCCCACCCCTTTGACATCGGGAACACGGTCTCCTCGGGGCTGCGCGGCTTTCTGAACCGGGACAGCCAGGCGAACGGGGCCCTGATGCGCGTGAGCCCGCTGGGCATCTTCGGCGCGGGCCGGCCGGAGGATGATGTGGCGGCGTGGGCCGCCGCGGACGCCGCCCTCACGCACCCCCACCCCGTCTGCGTCGGGGCCAATGTGCTGTACACCCTGGCCGTCGCGCACGCCGTGGACGCGGGGCCCGCCCCGGACGCGCTGTACGCCCGCATGCTCGCGTGGGCAAAGGAATGGAAAGTGCCGGCGCCGCTCCGCGACGCCCTCACGGCCGCCGCCGACAACCCGCCCGCCGAGTACCTTTCCCAGATGGGGTGGGTGCTCATTGCGTTTCAGAACGCCGTGTGGCAGATGCTCCACGCCCCCTCGCTGGAGGACGGAATCGTGGACACGGTCATGCGGGGCGGGGACACGGACACCAACGCGGCCATCTGCGGCGCCCTGCTGGGCGCGGTGCACGGGCTGGACGCCGTGCCCCAGCGGTGGGTGGACGACATCCTGGACTGCCGCCCCGAAGCCGGCAGGCCGGGCGTGCACCGCGCGCGGCCGGAATGCTACTGGCCCGTGGACGCCCTGGAACTGGCGGAGGCCCTCCTCGCGCGGTAGGCGGTCACGCCACGCCGTCCAGCAGCAGGCAACGGACCTGTTCGGGCGGCAGTTCCAGCAGAAAGCCCCGCCGGGGCACGGTGCGGATGACGCCGCGCCAGTCCCCCGCCGCCGCGGCGATCCGCTTGAGCAGCATGTTCTTCTGGAAGTGCATCTGGTTGTCCTCCACCACCGCGTCCCCCCACACCTCGCCGTAGAGCCGGTCGTAGGGCACGCACTCGCCCGGGGCCGCCGCCAGCGCGCGGATGAGCCGGTACTGCTTGTCCTGAAGGAGCACGACCCGGCCGCGGATGCGGATTTCCCCCGGCCGCCGGTCGTCCACCACCAGCACGGCCTCCGGGGGGGCCGTCTCCGGCGCGGCGGATTCGGGGGTGCCCGCCCATTTGCGCAGGGCCGCCGCCTGCGCCGGGTTCAGCAGCCGCCCCAGCGCCTCGTCGGACACGGCATGCACCGCCTCCGGCGTGGTCAGCCCGGCGGCGCCCAGCGCGAGAAGCGCGGCGCGGTCCAGCGGCGCGCCCACCCCGCGCGCGAGGGCCAGCGCGGCGTCCCCCACGCCGCGCGCCAGCCGCGCGGACAGGCCGTCGAGCCGGTCCACCAGCGCCTGCGGCGCGGCGAGGGCGTCGGCCAGGCCCGCGGCGGCGTCGGCCAGCCAGGCGGCCTGCTCCGCCGACGCGAGCACCTGCCCCGCCGTGGTCTCCAGGGCCTCCTCGATGTCCGCGAGGGACGTTTCGCGCAGCCACTCGTCGAGCATGAGGGCGGCCTTCACGGCGCGCACCTCGTCAAAAAACGGCGTGAGGCGGCAGGACCGCAGGCGGTTGAGCGGCGTGTCGGCCTGCATCTCCTGCGAGGCCGCCGCGCACTTGATCCGTCCCGGATAGTCGGCGTGCTCGTACTCCCGCGCCGTGAGGGTCACATGCAGCATGCGGCCCTCCGCCGTCAATCCCGCCGCCAGCAGGAAGTCGAGGTCAAGCCAGGTCCGGTCGCCGGACAGGCGCACCCACCGGCGCAGCGCGTCCGCCGTGGCCAGGCTGATCCCCCGCGCCGCCGTCACCCGCCCGAAGGGCGTGGTCTCCAGGGGCGTCTCCCGCGAAAAGGCCGCGTCCGCCGCCGCGCGGCCCTCCCCGGCGGCCGTCCGCAGCGCCCCCGCCTCCATGCAGCGCCGCACGGCGTTTTCCACGCGGAACCCCAGCTCCTCCGGACGCCGCTTCCCGGCCCAGGCCACCCGGGCCGCCAGGGTGCGCGCGAAAAAAGCCTCCAGTTCCGCGGCGGAACGGCACATCCGCGCGGCCACCAGCCGCAGGGAGAGGTCGTCCAGGGGCGCGCCGGCCAGCGGCGTCTCCAGCGCGGGCCGCGCCGCCTGCACATAGCACCGCCACAGGCTCTCCTGGTCGAAGGGCGCCGCCGCCACCAGCACGGAGCGCCCGAAGGCGCGCCCCGCGCCGAAACGGCCCGCGCGGCCGCTCATGTTCTCGTACTCGCCGTACTCGATGGGGGCGCGCCAGGGCAGCTCGAAGCGGGGGTGGTAAATCCACTTGTCCGCGCTGAGGAACACGTTGGCCGCGGGCAGGTTCATCCCCGCCGCCAGCGTGCCGGTGGACACGAGGATGCGCGCCTCCCCGGAGCGGAAGGCCGCCTCCACCACCCGGCGCTCGGCGGGCGTCAGGTCCGTGTTGTGGAAGGCGACCCCGCCGTTCAGCGTGTGGCGCAGCAGGTCGCGGCAGCGCGTGGGCTCCAGCGCGGACAGCGCCTCCTGCGCCGCAGGCGCGGCGGGCAGGCGCACCCGCCCCGCCAGCAGCTCCGCGCCCCGGCGCGCCTCGTATTTCGACTTCACAAAGACCAGGCAGCCCTCCCCCGCCTCCGCCAGGGCGCGCACGTTCTGCGTGAGGGCCTCCCAGGTGGACGCGCCGGGCGTCTCCACCAGGCGCTCCTCGCCCTCCGACCGGTCGTTGTGCGTCCGGTACTTGTACACCCCGTCGTGCAGCACGCCGTAGCGCAGTTCCACGGGCCGCCGCTCCTCGCGCAGCAGCCGCGCCCCCAGCCACTCCGCCGCCCGGTCCGCCCCGCCCAGCGAGGCCGACAGGCCGATCACCCGCCGCCCCGACACCGCCAGGGCCGTCAGCAGCACCTCCGCCTCCGCGCCCCGGTCCGGGTCCGCCAGCAGGTCCATCTCGTCCGCCACCACCACCCCCAGCTCGTTCAGCCGCTCCGGCCGCGTGGTCAGCAGCTGGGCGAACTTCTCATACACCGCCACGGCCAGGTCGAACCCGCCCCTGGAAAAGGCCTCGTCATGCTCGCGGTGGTCCCGCGACGAGACGATCACCCGGAGCCCCAGCGCGCCGTAGCGCTCGCGGAACAGGGTGAACTTCTCCTCCGCCAGCGCCTTCAGCGGCACCAGATACACCGCCTTGCCCCGGCTCATGGCCGCGTCCACCGCCGCCATCTCGCCGATGAAGGTCTTCCCCGAACTCGTCGGCGCCTGCACCAGCAGGTTGCCCCCCCGGAACAGGTCATACTCCGTCACCGCCCGCGCCTGCAGCGGCAGCAGCCGCTCCCCCTGCGTCTCCCGCCACCGCGCCACCGCGCGTCCCGAAGCCCCGTATTCCGCCAGCCGCATCATGTCCATTGCACCATCCTCCAGAGCCGCCCGCACCCCGCGGCCGGCGTCCAAAGGGTAGTATACTGAAAATCCTTTCAGTTGTCAAGAAGAATGCGCGGCCCAGAGTGCCGGACAGGAGGACAGCCGTCGTCTACGCTCCAGGGCGCAGCAAGCAGCGCCCCTGCAAGAGGATGGCCCGGTGTTTTCGTGTATGCCCGGGGCATGGGCTGGTAGAGGCGCTGCTTGCCGCGCCCTCTTCATTTCACGGCGTGACCGTCTCACGCGCTAAAAAAAAGACAAGGCCGGCGGGACGCCGACGGTACGGAGGAGGCCTGCGGGGCGCGCTCCCGTACCGCAGGCATCCCGCCAGCCGAGTCCCCTCCGTTCCCGCAGCGGCAACCGCGTCATGGCGAGCCCCAGACCGCCGAAGGCGGGAATGTTGTTGAAGAAAGGGCTCCTCTGGCCCCGCCCCCCCCCTGCCTCCGCACGCTTTATCGGTGTTCATCGGTGTTCATCGGTGGTTCCCCCCTCCGGAACCACTCGCACAATAGGGGGGAGCCGCCAAGGCATGCCTGCGCCCTTAGTCGCGTGCGGGG
>JAAYBR010000097.1 GCA_012730045.1 Candidatus Hydrogenedentota bacterium
ACCCCCGAACAGCTTCAGCGGGCGGTCGATGAACTGAACAGCCGGCCAAGGAAGACCCTGAACCACCGAACCCCCGCCGAAGTCTTCCTCCAGGCCCGTGTTGCGTTTCGGGTTTGAACCCGCCCCGGCGTGGAGCGTTCCCCCCCCCGGGCGCGGCGCCGGCGCGTGTGGTATCATTCGGGGTTCACGGCGGCCCCGGGGCCGCCACAGGCCTGGAGGACATCATGACGCGGGTGAATCTGGTCACGGGCGGCGCGGGCTTCATCGGCTCGCACCTGTGCGGGGCGCTGCTGGCGCGGGGCGAGGAGGTGCTCTGCCTCGACAACTTTTTCACGGGGCGCAAGGCGAACATCGCCCATCTCGCGGACAACCCACGCTTTGAGCTGATCCGCCACGACATCACGCATCCGGTTGTGCTGGAGGCCGACCGCATCTTCAACCTGGCCTGCCCGGCGTCGCCGGTCCACTACCAGCACAACCCCGTGAAGACCATCAAGACGAACGTCATGGGGGCGCTGAACACGCTCGGGCTGGCGAAGCGGGTGGGCGCGCGCATCCTCCAGGCCTCCACGTCGGAAATCTACGGCGACCCCGAGGTGCACCCGCAGGTCGAGAGCTACTGGGGCAACGTCAACACCATCGGCCCGCGGAGCTGCTACGACGAGGGAAAGCGGGTGGCCGAGGCCCTCTTCTTCGACTACCACCGCCAGAACCATGTGGACATCCGGGTCATCCGCATCTTCAACACCTACGGCCCGCGCATGCTCGTGAACGACGGCCGCGTGGTCAGCAACTTCGTTGTCCAAGCGCTGAAGAACGCCCCCATCGCCCTCTACGGCGACGGGTCGCAGACCCGCTCCTTCTGCTATGTGGACGACCTGGTGCGCGGCATGACCGCCATGATGGACTGCGACGGGTTCACCGGCCCGGTGAACCTGGGCAACCCCGGCGAGTTCACCATCCGCGAGCTGGCCGAAATCGTCATCGAGCTGACCGGATCCCGCTCCCCGCTGGAATACCAGCCCCTGCCGGTGAACGACCCCACCCGCCGCCGCCCGGACATCTCCCTCGCCCGCGAAAAGCTCGGCTGGGAGCCGGCCGTCCCCCTCCGCGAGGGCCTCAAGCCCACCATCGCCTACTTCGACGCCCTCCTCTCCAAAGGCGGCGACCCCGACGCCTGAAAGGCGCGAAGGCGTGACAGGAATCGCCTCCCCTGCATTCTGCCGGCGCCGTTCCCCGTCCAATTCCGCCCGTCAGCGCTGCCAGCCTTCGATCTTGAACGCCTTTTCCAGCAGCTTGCGCTCCGGGCCGCCGTTGTCGGGCACAAACCACGCCTCAAAGCGCGCCCCGTAGGGACGGCCCCAGTCGCCCTCATCTATGGTGATCCGGGCCGTTGAGAGAAAGGTCTCTCCGGGGTCGTCGGACCACCCCACCCATTCGTTGGTGTCCCCGCGCAGCGCCTTCTCTGAAAGCGGCGTCCCCTTGGTCATCTCGAACGCTTTGAGATACACCATGCCCGGCTCTCCGGGGTTCACCCGCAGCACGGAAACGTATATCCCGGGCTGAAAGGATTTCCGCAGGGAGAGGAAGGGCCCGCCTTTCCGCGCGCTCTCGGCGGGAAGGGCGGCGCGCGCGGTCTCCCATGCGGGATTTTCCGCCACTGCCGAGAATTCCGCCTCCATTTGCGCCAGCGCCGCACGGGTTAAACGCCGCTCCGCCACATCCGTCTGCTCAAAGACCTCAACGGTCAATCCTTCGGACCTGACAATGCACAGACTGTCGGGGTGGCCCATTTTGAAGGAAAGGGCCGCCTTCTTTGTCTCTCCCGCCTGAATCCAAGTGGTGCCGTCGTTCCCGTCCTTCCCGTCCTTCCCGCCCTTTCCCGCGCCCATGGCGCGCAGAGCCAGCGAGACAGCGGCGCGGGAGGCGGCGCTTCCCTTTGGAGCGGAGCCCCACCTCACACCGGACAGACCTATGGTGAGGCGAGTCTGAAAAGACCGTATGCCCGACTCGTCCCACATGTCCAAATCATGCCCGCCGTAGTATCCGTGCAGGGTAGGCGTCCATTGGCCGCCGATCCGCCAGCGCCGCGTGGCGAACCGGGCGCCGTCCTCCTCAAAAACGCGCCAGGCGCAGCTCGTTGCCAGATGGCGCCGCAGAAGGTCCGGGTATTCCCGGTGCAGCCGTGCCAGGGATTCAATGTTCCCGGTGACCGTCGGGTCATCCCCCCCGGGCGTGTCCAACGCGGCCAGCAGGGCCGCCTGATACCCGTCCACCTCCCCGGTCTGCCCCGCTCCCTCCCCAAAACCTGGAACCAGTTCCGGCTCCGGTTCGGCCAAGGCCACCCCCTCCGGCAAACTGAGCCGGTCCGCGAATCCGTCCTCGCTTGGTCCAAAGAAAAGGAAGGGAAGAAGGAGACGGAACCCGGCGGCCGCCACGCATACGCAGAGGGGAAATGAGAGCAGATTGATAAGCCCATTTGCCCACCGCTTCCGGACAAGATTCCACAGGGCGGCGGGGAGAATGCACAGCAGGGCAAGCAGGGAGGCCGCGAACAGACCCAGAACCGCAGGGACCAAAACGCGGGTATGCGCGACCGTCACCGCCGCGAAACTTCCGTACAAAAGCAGAAAGACCGCGCCGGGCAGCCACCTGCTGTCAAAGTACCGTTTCCAGATGCCGACCAAACGCGCCATGACCCTTTCCCTCCTTCAGATTACTCCCTTTGAAGCCGCGCGGCGATTACCCCCCGCGCGCCGGACAGCGAAAACTCCACCCGGAACTCGCAGGCATCCCGCTTTTCATCCCCCCAAATCCACGGCGCCCGCCCCTTACGGAGGACAAGCCGCAGTATAGGGTTGCCGCAGGACAGCGGTCAAGCCGCATCGGATGCCCCGCAGGACGGGCCGGTGACCGGCATGCCCGCCGCGCGGATGCGCCCTTCACGCGGTTCCAAGTAGAATGGGCGCGGGCGGGCGCTGGCGGGCAACGCGGCGGGGGCACTGGCGGCCTATGAAGAGGCCGTGGCGGCGCGGCCGGAGAACGCCGCCGAGCGGAACAACCTGGGCTGGGAGCTGCAGCGCGCGGGCCGGATGGACGAGGCGGAGGCGCAGTACCGCGCCGCGCTGGCGCGCCAGCCGCGCTATGCGCTGGCGATGAACAACCTGGGCAACCTGCTGCTGGCGAAGGGCAACGCGCAGGAGGCGCTGGACTGGTTCCAAAGCGCGCACGCGGCGAACCCCGACGACCCGCACGCGGTGAACAACGCGGCCAACGCGCTGCTGGCGCTGGGGGACGCGGCGGGGGCCGAGGCGCTCTACCGCGAGGCGGCGGAAACGCACTCCGAAAGCGCCGACATCGCCAACAACCTCGGCTGGTGCCTCGCCGGGCAGGGCCGGACCGAGGAGGCCTGCGCCTGGTTCGCCCAGGCCCTCGCGCTCGACCCGCACCACGCCCGCGCAGCGGCCAACCGGGAAACCCTCTGCGGGGGGGCGAAGTAGAAGCGGCTTCCAGCCGCTTTCTCAGGGCATTTCAAGGGTGCGCGCGTCAGCGCGCCGAGCCGAGCCCGTCCAGCAGCCCCTGCGAGGTGTTGCGGAGCTGGCGGCCGACGGAGGCGAGCTTTTCCCGCGCCTTCTCGGCGGTGTCGGAGTCCGGCTCCACGATGACCGCCTTGCTCCACTCCTCATAGGCCTCCTCGGGCGCGCCCAGCTTGTGGAGCGTGTTGGCGAGGGAGTAGTGGGCGCGGGCGTAGCCCGGATCCTGCTCCAGCGCGCGGCGGAAGTACTTCTCCGCGCCGACATAGTCGCGCGCGTTGTAGCAGGCCGTGCCCATTTTCACCTCGCGAATGGAGGCTTTCCTCTGCGACGTCATCTCGTGTCCCATGTCCCGGTTCTCCTCCGGACGCACTTGTCCAACACGGCGTTCCCCGGACCGCGCCCCGCAGTCCATCCCCATAAAGGAACGCCCTCCATGCCAAAACTGTATCAACGCACCCGACGCACCCCGAACGACCTCGCCCGTTAGGATACCACTTCCCCGGCGGAATTTCCAGCGTCCGCAAAAGAGCCCCTGATCGCCGGATAAGACGCCGCAAGAGCCGAAGCCGAGGCGAGAACGAGATGGCTTCCCTCGCTCCGCTCCTTCGCCATGACGCGGAAACTCACGTCATGGCGAGCCCCAGACCGCCGAAGGCGGGAATTCTGTCCATGAAGCCATGGATACGGGTGTCCTTTCCCTCTTCACCCCGGAGGGGTGAGGGCCATTAGCCGGTGGTTGAGCGAAGCGATACCACCGGG